>NZ_JBEBMB010000007.1:0-112227 GCF_040081915.1 Xenorhabdus sp. SGI240 | reverse complement strand
CCAGCTGAGCTATGGATGCATATTAATGGCGGTGAGGGAGGGATTCGAACCCTCGATGCAGCTCTTAACCACATACTCCCTTAGCAGGGGAGCGCCTTCAGCCTCTCGGCCACCTCACCATTTTTAAAACCTGCAACTTAGAAGTTTCCACTTCGTAGCTCTTCGAATCTTTTCTTCAAGCTCTTCGTCGCTGCGATGGCGCACATAATACTTTTCCTGCCTGATAAGTCAAACAATTTTTCGAAACTTTTTTCCAACTGAACGCTTAGCGCGCAAAATGCTTGATCTGTCATCTAAGAGACTCTTTTATCAACAATGAAATTGTCTAAGAACCGTTAAAATTTATGAAAATAATTATTCATCTCTATAGCCTCATGAACGATGCTTTTTCAACAGATAGAAAATAAAAAGACATGAGAGAATAGAATCAAGGTGTAGAAAAGAGATAAACATAAAAAGAGAAGTAGAAAGAAACAGAAAAAAGAAAACAAAAGAGAGTAGAGTAGCGCCCAAGTCTTAAAAAAGCGTGGACGCCATTCTTGAATTAAAAAGTTGTAGGCTGAGATTTCTCCGCCTGAATCCGTTGATAAATTTCTTCACGGTGAACAGAAACTTCCTTGGGCGCATTTACACCAATGCGAACTTGGTTGCCTTTAACTCCCAGTACTGTGACTGTTACCTCATCGCCTATCATGAGCGTTTCACCAACTCGACGAGTCAGAATAAGCATTCTTTGCTCCTTGAAAATTTAAAAGAGTCGGGTCTCTAGGTTTCCCCGCTATTATCCATCAAACACCGTGAAAACGTAAAGCAATGATATCTACTTAAAGTATAAGCAGTTTTGAACACATTTCCTATATCTATAGGATAGCTAAAATATAAGTATGTGCCCAACATTTCAACAATTTCACAACAAAAAACATTTGGCACCATAAAAAAATGCTTTCATGGTGCCACTGCTGTCACGGCAATACCAACTATAACCGCAATGTTACCCACTCTTCTACACTAGCTAATGCGGAAGGAAGAGCTGTTACATCACTCCCACCAGCCTGAGCCAGATCAGGACGTCCCCCTCCTTTACCGCCAACCTGTTGGGCAACAAAAGAGATTAAATCGCCTGCTTTTATTCTAGCAGTCAAATCCTTCGTTATACCAACAATTAGACTGACTTTATCACCAGTCACTGTAGAAAGCACAATAATTGCTGATTCTAACTGATTTTTTAGATCATCAACCATCGTCCTAAGCATTTTCGGTTCTATATCACCTAATTGTGTCACCAGTAGACGAACACCTTGGATTTCCTTGGCTTGGTTTGCCAAGGAAGAACTTTCCTGGACTGCTTGCTGAGATTTCAACTGTTGCAACTCTTTTTCCAACTGTTTCGTTCTGTCCAGTGTCGTTCTCACTTTCTCATTCAGACTACTGATATCACTTTTCACCAGATGAGCGATGTCTTGCAGTAAATCAGCCTGCTGATAGATAGAGTTTAATGCAGCTTGCCCTGTAATAGCTTCAATACGGCGAATTCCTGCTGCTGTACCTGATTCACCGGATATACGGAACAAACCTATATCACCTGTGCGACTTGCATGAGTACCACCGCATAGTTCGGTAGAAAAGCCTCCCATGCTAAGTACACGCACTTTTTCGTCATACTTCTCGCCAAACAGCGCCATAGCACCTTTGGTTTTTGCCTCTTCCAGCTCCATTAATTCTGTAACAATTGGCGAATTTTTGCGAATCTCTTCATTCACCAAGTTTTCGACTTGACGGATCTGTTCTGGCTTCATCGCCTCAAAGTGAGAGAAGTCAAAGCGCAGATACTTATCATTTACCAAAGAACCTTTCTGGGCAACGTGTTCTCCCAAAATTTGACGTAATGCCGCATGTAATAAATGGGTCGCTGAGTGATTCAAACGAATCGCACCTCTGCGCCCCCCATCAATTTCAGCATTAACTGTATAATTAACGCTCAAACTACCACTGATCAATTTACCAATGTGCCCTATTGCCTGAGCATATTTTTGTGTATCGACGACGTCGAATACCCCATTGTCATTCGACAATTTACCCGTATCACCAACCTGTCCACCAGATTCAGCGTAGAATGCCGTTTTATCAAGTATAATAATCGCTTCTTCACCAGCGTGAATTTGCTCAACGGCTTGGCCATTGCGGAAGAGAGCAATAACAGTAGCTTGCTGTGAATTATGCTCATAACCACAAAAATCACTGCGTCCATCAACTTTTATCAATTCATTGTAATCAGTACCAAAGCCACTGGATTCACGAGCACGACGACGCTGGTTTTCCATCGCTGCATCAAAACCCGCTTCATCTACTTTGATATTACGTTCGCGGCAAACATCCGCAGTCAGATCAACAGGGAAACCATAGGTGTCATACAAGCGGAAAGCGGTTTCACCATCGAGCGTATCATCAGATAATTTAGCCAGCTCTTCATCCAGCAACTGCAAACCACGTTCCAAAGTACGAGCAAACTGTTCTTCTTCGGTTTTTAATATCTGCTCAACCAAAGTCTGCTGCTGTTTCAGCGCTTCACCAGCAGCACCCATGAATTTAATCAATGGTGCAACGAGCTTGTAAAAGAAGGCCTCTTTTGCCCCCAACATATTGCCATGACGAACAGCACGGCGAATGATACGGCGAAGTACATAGCCACGGTTTTCGTTGGATGGAATAACCCCATCGCAAATCAGGAACGCACATGCACGGATATGGTCTGCAACAACACGCAAAGATTTATTGGTAAGATCTGTCGCTCCTGTCACTTCTGCAACCGAAGCAATTAAGCTTTGGAATAGGTCAATCTCGTAGTTAGAGTTAACGTGTTGCAAGACGGCTGTGATACGCTCCAGTCCCATGCCGGTATCAACGGAAGGTTTTGGCAACGGCTCCATAGAGCCATCGGCATGACGGTTGAATTGCATGAAAACGATGTTCCAAATTTCAATATATCTGTCACCGTCTTCTTCTGGGCTGCCTGGAGGCCCCCCCCAAATATGTTCACCGTGGTCGTAGAAAATTTCCGTACAAGGGCCACACGGGCCAGTATCCCCCATTTGCCAGAAATTATCTGACGCATATGGTGCACCTTTGTTATCGCCTATACGGATGATTCTTTCTGCTGGAATCCCGACTTCTTTATGCCAAATGTCATAAGCTTCATCATCTGTCTCATAGACAGTAACCCACAGTTTTTCTTTTGGCAGGTTAAACCATGCTTCGCTGGTCAGTAACTCCCATGCGTATTTAATTGCATCTTGTTTAAAATAATCGCCGAAACTGAAGTTACCCAACATTTCGAAGAAAGTGTGGTGGCGGGCTGTATAACCCACATTTTCTAAATCGTTATGCTTACCGCCCGCACGAACACAGCGCTGAGCCGTTGTTGCTCTAGAATAAGGCCTATTATCCAATCCTAAAAAGACATCTTTGAACTGGTTCATCCCTGCGTTGGTGAACAACAATGTTGGATCATTGGTTGGCACCAACGAGCTGCTTGGCACTATCTGGTGCCCTTTAGTATGAAAAAAGTCAAGAAACGCCTGACGGATCTCAGCGGTGCTTTTGCTCATAATTGTCCCGAAATCAAGCTGAAAAAACAGATTTATGAATGGTTGAGGTGGTATATCGCATCACCATTTCAACTCACGAATAAATTAAAGTAGGGTTAAGATAGAGTGTCTTCCATAAGAAGTAAAATCCCATATAAATCCATTCGCTTTCCAGCATTGTAATTCGTCTGGGAATTTTCTGAAAGTCTGTTCGTTATACCTGTTTCAATACGCCTATTTCAAGGATGTTTATTTCCTCTATAAAAACAGACATAACAGACATAACAGACATAACAGACATAAAAGCAAAAACCACACCCGATATGGATGTGGTTTTTAAAAGCTAAGTCAGCTCTATATTATGACCAAAATAAGGAAGTTAAATTAATAACGAAAAGTCATTAAAACTCTTCGGGATTCACTTCTTCACCATTTTCTTCAGAATCTGTCACATAATCCGTGGCAGCACTACTGAACCCGCCTGTATTATTCAACAGTAAATCACGCAGTTTCTTATCTAACTCGGATGCAATTTCTAGATGTTCTTTCAAATAGATGGTGGCATTAGCTTTACCTTGTCCAATTTTATCGCCATTGTAGCTATACCATGCACCTGCTTTTTCCACCATTTTGTGTTTAACACCCAGGTCGATTAATTCACCAAAAGTATTAATACCCTCACCATAGAGAATTTGGAATTCGGCTTGTTTAAATGGTGCAGCAACTTTGTTCTTGACCACTTTCACACGCGTTTCGCTACCCACCACTTCGTCGCCATTTTTCACTGAACCAGTACGGCGGATATCCAAACGGACAGATGCATAGAATTTCAATGCATTACCACCAGTAGTCGTTTCAGGGTTGCCAAACATGACGCCAATTTTCATGCGGATCTGGTTGATAAAGATCAACAGGGTATTTGAATTTTTCAAATTCCCCGCCAATTTACGCATAGCCTGGCTCATCATACGTGCCGCCAGGCCCATATGAGAATCGCCAATTTCACCTTCAATTTCTGCTTTCGGTGTTAATGCGGCAACAGAGTCAACAATAATCACATCAACAGCACCAGAACGTGATAAGGCATCACAGATTTCCAATG
This sequence comes from Xenorhabdus sp. SGI240, assembly GCF_040081915.1. Lineage (NCBI taxonomy): Bacteria > Pseudomonadati > Pseudomonadota > Gammaproteobacteria > Enterobacterales > Morganellaceae > Xenorhabdus > Xenorhabdus sp. SGI240. Next base: position 107,541 of record NZ_JBEBMB010000007.1, on the reverse strand, counting down.
CCTGTTCACCCGTATCAGGCTGAGAACACAACAGATTATCAATATCTACGCCCAGCTTTTTCGCATAAACTGGATCAAGAGCATGTTCGGCATCAATAAAAGCACAAGTTCTGCCTTCACGCTGGGCAGCGGCAATAACTTGCAGTGTCAGCGTTGTTTTACCGGAAGATTCTGGCCCGTATATTTCAACAATACGCCCCATTGGCAAACCACCTGCACCCAATGCAATATCCAGTGACAGGGAACCGGTAGAGATGGTTTCAACATCCATTGAGCGATTTTCACCCAAACGCATGATGGAACCTTTACCAAATTGTTTCTCAATTTGGCCCAGCGCTGCTGCTAGTGCTTTTTGTTTGTTTTCATCGTTAGCCATATTTACTCCTTCGCAAGCAATGAAGGGGCTGCCTCACTGCTGATAAACTGTTTTTGATACCAAAGTGCCGCATGATTATACTGTATAATCATACAGTATCAAGCTAATTTTTTACGATTTCTTCCAATAAGGTTTTTAAAGAAAAAATGACGGCCTGTAGACGCACGGCATTACGATCACCTGAAAAATGCTGGCGATAAGTTACAGTCTGGATGTTTTCATCAACATAAAAGGCAAATCCAAACCAAACTGTACCGGTTGGTTTTTCTTCACTCCCTCCCGCAGGACCAGCAATACCACTGACAGCAACAGAAATATCTGCCTTAGCGACGGTTAATGCTCCTGCTGCCATCTCTTTTACAACCTGCCCACTTACTGCACCAAATTGCGCTAATGACTCTGGTAAAACCCCCAGCATTTCATGTTTAGCGTCATTACTGTAAGTCACAAAACCACGATTAAAATAGGCCGAACTTCCCGTAATATCTGTGATTACTTTAGCTATCCAGCCTCCTGTGCAAGATTCTGCACAGGTCACGGATAATTTTCTCTGTTTTAATCTCTTTCCGAGTTCAATACTAAGCTGGTTGAGAATTTTTTCATCCATAACAGGCCTTCAACTCTATAAGAAATTAATTTTTCCGAAGCAGATCCCAAATCCATAGCCCCCCAATTGCCAAAGAAAGCAAAATACCAAAGCCAATGCCAACCGCAACGACCGAAGCTCCCAACATGATGGAAACTGAATAAAGCCCCAGCATTACCAGCATAGCACTATTTTCGCCCAGATTTTGCACAGCAACAGCTTTACCTGTCCCCATTGAATGCTTTCCATGTTCTTGCAATAGCGCATTTAATGGAACGACAAAAAACCCACCAAATACCCCAAGGACGATCAAAATTAAGTAGGAAAATACTATTGATTGCTGAGTAGCAAAAAGAATGACCATGAACCCGATTAAGATCCCAGCAGGCATACAGCGACGCACAGTTTTCAATGTAATAAACCGCGCAGCCAAACCTGCTCCAACAATGATACCAATCGCAACTACTGCATTCATCAATGTCGGAGTCGTATTGCCATCAATCCCCAGTACCACAGGAACCCATGCCACCAACAGGAAGCGCAATGTGATACCCGCCCCCCAAAACAGGCTCGTGCCTACCAGCGAAAAACGTGTTTCCTGATTACGCCAAAGTGAAGTACAAACCGCGATGAAATCCACCAACATTTTTTTAGGATTCCACCCCTTGCCTTCACGAGCCGCCGCCAGACGAGGTATATAGAAATTAGATACGACCGCCGCACCATACAATAAGGCACAAAGCCCTAGTGCCAATATCAGACTGATATCAGAAAGGAAACCGCCAGCAACTGAACCAATCAAAATAGCTGCGATGGTAGAAGCTTCCATCATGCCATTGGCTTTTACCAAACGCCCACCATCAGTCAACTCCCCCAAGATCCCATACTTAGCAGGGGAATAAGCCGCAGCCCCAATTCCTACTAAGGTATATCCCAGAAAAGGATTCATATCGATACAGATGCTGATGGCCCCAAGCAATTTGACGCCATTAGAGAAGAGCATGACACGCCCTTTTGAAAACCGATCAGCAATTTGCCCCACAAAAGGGGCAAGTATGATATAAGTCAGGACAAAAACAATTTGCAGTACTGGCCAACTCCATTCAGGATAAAATTCCGCCTTTAATTGAGCCAGAATGGCAAAGAACAGGGCATTATCAGCAAAAGCAGAGAGAAATTGTGACAGCAATACTGCTTTCATTCCACGAGTTAACAGCGGTTGAGTTTCCACAGTGACATCCATTTCTTTACCCCTGTTCAGCCATTTCTCTTAGTGTGACAAAATCCGGTTTGCCACTGCCAAGCAAAGGAAGCTGCTTCACATAACGAATATCTCGTGGAACCGACAACTCCGGCATCCCGATTTCACGAGCCACTCCCAGCATTCTGTTTCTATTTAGACTCACATCTGTTGTGAACAATACTAGTGCTTCGCCTTTGCTTCGATCACTTCTGGTTGTAGCCGCATGTAGCGCATCCGTAGATACGTGAAAAGCTATTAGTTCTACCGCTTCGAGAGAAACCATTTCCCCTGCAAGCTTGGCAAACCGTTTCACACGTCCTTTGATCGTACAGAAACCCTCTTTGTCAATCGAAATGATATCGCCGGTATCATACCAGCCGACTTGTTTATTCCCTTCTTCGTCTTCAGCAGATGGTTGCTCCAAACGATCAGGCGCTTCAACCCGCAGATATCCTTTCATGACATTTGGCCCACGTAGCTGCAAGCGCCCCCCTTCTTCAATGCCCTGTACCGGCAACAAACGCGCTTCCATGCCAGGCAAGATCCGCCCGACAGTTCCTGGTTTTGCTGCCATCGGTACATTGATTGCCACTACCGGCGCACATTCTGTCACGCCATAACCTTCCAGAATACGGATACCAAATTTATCCTGCCAAACGCGTTTGGTGTTTTCTGATAGTTTTTCTGCGCCAGCCACCACATAGCGCAGACGGGCAAAATCATAAGGATGGGCAAAGCGAGCATAATTGCCTAAAAAAGTCGATGTTCCGAACAAAACGGTACAATTACAGTCATAAACCAGCTCAGGCACAACACGATAATGTAGCGGACTTGGGTAAAGGAATACGCGACTGCCTGTCATTAATGGGGTAAATAGGCCAACTGTCAGCCCAAAAGCATGAAACAGTGGCAAAGAAGACATAAAGCGATCCCGTGGAGTAAAATCAGCAATTGTTTTTATCTGCTCAACATTCGCCAATAGGCTGGTATGGCTGTGGACAACACCTTTTGGGGCACCTTCTGAGCCTGACGTAAACAGGATCAATGCATCATCCTCCGGCTTTTGCGCAACCAAAATGGCTTTGGAAGGGAAAATTAAATGCCACAATATCCACAACTTATCTTCCCGCGTGATTGTCTCTTTCAAATCTTCGAGATATACCCAATTGGCTTCAGTCACCTGTTCTGGCAGATGAGTCAATTGTCCTTTTTCCAGAAATTGGCGGGATGTTACGATGGTTTTGATAGTTGCAGCCTGCATAGCATTCTTAATGCCGCTGCTTCCTGCCGTATAGTTTAAAAGCGCCGGCACTCGTCCCTTTAACGAAGCGCCATATAGGGTAGCCGCCATTGCGGTCGCATTTGGCAACAGCAGGCCAATTCGTTCACCTTCTTGTGTAAAACGTTCTAAGATTCGGCTGATAGCCAATATTTTTTTCAGCAATGAGTGATAGCTATCTTCTTTAAAATTCACATCTTCAATGCAGGGCTTAAAGCGGCCAAAGCGTTTTTGCGCAGTAAGATAAGCGCTGAACAACGTCTCCTTTGGGCGTGTCTGCATTCTCACTTCCATCATAATGGCATGGAGATGTTCTCCTGCTAAACGACGACGTGTTGTTGAATCAGGTGCATCTGGCATGGGCAGATCGACGGCCGGTAAAATCTTGAGGGTGATTTTCGGGAACCAGTGCAATTTCATAATTCCTTTTAACCGAGCAAAAATCGTTTGTTCTGCACCATCAATTCGGATTGCTACTACTTTTGCGCCTGATTTCGCGGCAATAAAAGCGGCGCCATCATAAATTTTCATAAGGGAGCCGGTTATGGTGATCCTCCCTTCGGGGAAAATCACAAGCGGGCGCCCTTTATCCACTTCTTTGACCAATGTCCTGACTGCCATTGGATTGGTAGGATCCAGAGGCACAACATCCGCATAAGGTTTGATAAATTTGAGAAAACCGTGGGTTGCAATATTAGAATAAACAGCAAATACAGGCTTTATTGGCAGGAATAGTCCAATTAACAAGCCATCCAGAAACGAAACATGATTGGGAGTAATAATGCATTTAGAGTGTTGTAACTGCTTGATATCACCTTCGATTGTAACCCTGAAGAGTACACGAACAAGTATCCGAATAAAATTTAAGAGCATATCCATATCTCAAATATAATTAATAAAATTAAAGTGAGTAAATAGAATGATACTATAAGTTGTACAAGCAATTTGTTATATAAGATTTTCCTTTCTGTTAGAAAATAAACTCAAACATCCTTAATATATCAAATTAGTTTATTTTTCTGGTTTAAAACATAAGATTTAACGCAAGATACGATATCTTCTGCTGCAAGATTAGCATCGACAATGAAATTGGCACACGCCCGGTATAATGGCTCCCTTTCAACCAATATTTCTTCCATTTCTTCTATGATGGATTTCCCTGTCAGGCTGGGGCGCTGTGAATTCTCTGGATTAAGAGATAACCGTTTACTCAAAACTTCTGCGGATGCCTGTAAATAAATCACAATGCCATTTTGTTGCATATACTGGCGATTCTCAGACGACAATATCATTCCTCCGCCGGTTGAAATGACACGCTCACTTTGACTAACCGCTTGTAACGTTTGGCTTTCTAATTTTCTGAAATGTTCCCAGCTATATTGTTCAACAAGTTCAGCTATCGTCATTTTACTAATAGCCTGAATACTTTCATCAGTGTCAACAAATTTATACGACAACGCTTCAGACAACAACTTACCTATTGTCGTCTTCCCTGCACCTCGTGCACCTACGATGAATAGAGTTTGTTTCATTTCGTTGTTTTCCCAAAGAGTTTTAAAATTAAGCCTGAGTGCAAAGTATAGTAACTAAATATTTACACTCGTGTAAAAAGATATTTTTAATGGAGCAAAAAGCCACACTTAAAATTAAGTGTGACCTGACATAGTTCAACAAAGTCTAACTAAAACAGAATATAATCAACTACGGGGTAAATAATCACCATAGCCAATCCACTTATACGTTGTCAGTGCATCAAGCCCCATTGGACCTCTGGAGTGTAATTTCTGAGTACTGACCGCCACTTCAGCTCCCAAACCAAATTGCCCCCCATCTGTAAAACGCGTGCTGGCATTCACATATACTGCGGCAGAATCAACATGGCGCACAAAGTAATCAGCTTGCTGCAAAGATTCGGTCAGGATCGCATCAGAGTGAGCTGTACCATAAGTACGAATGTGCTCAATAGCGCGATCGATGTCACTCACAATCTCCACATTCATATCTAAAGATAACCATTCATCGCAGTAATTTTCTTCTGCCACTTCAACAACCGTTGCAGGGCCATCTTTCAGGAATGCCATCGCTGATTTGCCCGCATGCAGTGTCACCCCCTGTTCTTTCATTCTGATACTCAAAACTGGCAAGAAATCGGCGGCTATCTTTTCATGCACTAACAACGTTTCCAGTGAATTACAGGCACTCGGACGCTGAACTTTCGCATTAGTAATGATTTCCAGTGCTTTTGCAATATTGATGGTTTCATCCACAAATGTATGACAAACCCCAATACCGCCAGTAATCACGGGAATAGTTGATTGTTCCCGGCACAATTTATGTAACCCAGCCCCACCTCGGGGGATCAACATATCAACATAACGATCCATTTTCAGTAATTCAGCGACCAATTCACGATCGGGTTTATTGATAGCCTGAACCGCAGCTGCCGGTAACCCACTTTGTTCCAGTGCCTGCTGGATAACTTTAACCATAGCTTGATTTGTATGATGAGTCTCTTTGCCACCACGCAGTATCACCGCATTACCGGTTTTCAGGCATAAAGAGGCCACATCGATGGTAACATTGGGACGAGCTTCATAAATCACACCAATCACACCCAACGGAACTCGGCGACGGCTCAATTGCAGTCCATTATCCAATAATTGCCCATCGATAACTTGCCCTACAGGATCAGCCAAGCGGCAGACCTGTCGCACATCATTGGCAATGGTATTCAGCCGTTCCGGTGTCAGTAATAACCGATCGAGCAGCGCCTCGCTCATCCCCTGTTTGCGGGCTTGCAGCATGTCTTGCTGGTTAGCGGCAAGAATCACTTCTATTTCTGTCTCTAACAAATCAGCAATGTGATTCAGCGCCTGGTTTTTCTGATTGCTACTTAATTGCGCCAGCTGCCACGATGCTGCTTTGGCGGCTTTTCCCATCTGCTCTAGCATGATGAAATCCTTAACCCTCAATCAATTCATTAAATTACGATCAAATCATCACGATGCACCGCAACCGCACCATATTCATAGCCCAGTATCTGGCTAATTTGCTGTGAATGATGGCCTGCAATCATACGTAACGCATCACTGTTGTAACGACAAACACCATGGGCCAAATCTTTGCCTGATAAGCTACGGACGCAAATAACCTCACCACGGGAAAAATCACCTTTAACGTTTTTAATTCCTTTTGGTAACAACGAGCTACCTTTTCCAACAATTGCCTCTTCTGCTCCATGATCGACAATAATTTCCCCTGCCGGAGGTGCTCCAAAGATCCAACGTTTACGGTTTTCCATTGGGCTAGCCAGGCCATGAAAGCGTGTTCCAACCGGTTTTCCGGCAATAACATCAGCGATAACATCCTGCCTGTTACCCGCGGCAATAATGACATCAATTCCAGCCCGTCCGGCCACGCCTGCTGCCTGAAGTTTTGTTGCCATTCCTCCCGTACCTAACCCCGACACACTGTCTCCGGCCATCATTTTCAGCTCATCACTGATATCATGAACTTCAGAGATCAATTTTGCCTCTGGGTTACTACGCGGATCTGCGGTATAAAGCCCTGCTATATCTGTCAGAAGCAACAATTTATCTGCACTGCCCAAAATAGCAGCCAGTGCAGAAAGATTATCATTGTCACCCACTTTAATCTCTGCTGTCGCAACGGCGTCATTTTCATTAATAATGGGAACAATGTGATTATCAAGCAAAGCCTGAAGGGTATCCCTTGCATTCAGGAAGCGTTCACGATCTTCCAAATCTGCGCGGGTCAGTAACATTTGCCCGACGTGAATACCATAAATAGAAAAAAGCTGCTCCCACAATTGGATCAGACGACTTTGCCCAACGGCTGCCAGCAACTGTTTTGAAGCAATCGTAGCCGGAAGATCAGGGTATCCTAAATGCTCACGCCCGGCAGCAATTGCACCAGAAGTCACAATAATAATGCGATGACTCTTTTCATGCTGTTGCGCACATTGGCGAACCAGTTCCACAATATGGGCACGATTCAAACGACGAGAGCCACCGGTCAATACACTCGTCCCCAGTTTCACAACCAATGTTTGGCTGCCATTCATCATATTTCTGCCATTACAGTTAATTTGAAAAAACAGTGTTCAGTTTTAACAGGAGAGAGGCGTTATGCCAACTGACATAACGCAAAATTTAATAAAAGCGGGTAATAAACAAAATTATGCCACCACTTGCGTTTGCAAAGTGACAGTATTTGCAGATGGGATCAATGTCAGTTTAAGAACGTCAAAAGAATCAACCAGACGTTTATGGAATACTTGCAAAGTTGACTCAAGGTGTTCGAGATCGGCCTTTTTTTTGATCTTCATAGCGCGCCATTCACCATTTTTATCAAATAAACCTATTTGATAGTGATAAATAAAACCTTGCTTTTGCTCTTCCAGCTCTAACCACCATCCCCAAAATTCCCGTTTTTCCGGTGCCACTTTTGCGTTGACACAAACGGCTAAACAATCAAAGAAAAAATAACCATTTTGGCATTTTAATTCACGTACATACGGCCCTAATGCAGAAAAACGCTTCAACAACCTATTTTTAGAATAACTTGCAGGTAAAGTCATACAAAGGTCTCCTTATATACAGGACACCTTTGTATCAAATGATTAAAAAATATCAAGTAATAAATTTCGTTTTATAAAATTTTATCTTTCAACCATACACTTATTTCGTGTAATGCCTTATTAAAACCACTATAAACTGACGTGGCAGGAATAGCCCGCAATGAGCCATCCATTGATGACAGGGCAATTAACTTCGAATCTTTTCTTGGGCTGAAAATATCATCTTCCCAATACACCGAAAACATGGGTACAGAACAGCGACGGCCCAATAAACCCTGTTTTTTCAAAGAATAACAAGCCAGTTCTGAACGCAATCTCTTTTCATCAACATGATAAATTCCCAGGCGGCTGGCTAACACGTCAATATACATTGACGGGATTTTCTGCTGTAATTTTTCATCATGCAGTAATTCATGGACAATCGGACCTACCACCGATACGCCTTTAATCAGTTTCGGTTCCAGATAGGCAAGGCGGACAGCGATATTTGCCCCAAAACGAAAACCAAATACGCCGACACGAGTATGATCAATCCACGGTACGCTGTTTAGCTGTTGTAAAACTTGTTGATGAAGTGCACATGTATCCTGCGTTAATGCGAATTTAGCGGAATACCCCACAGAAGGCATATCCACCGTTAACATGGCAAAACCAAGAGGTGCGAAGTATTCACGGAATAACCGCCAGCAATCACTCTGTACATTATCCAGACTGGCGCAAACTAATATTGTTGGATAAGGTCCCGGTACATGGGCAGGAAAGTGCAATAATCCAGTCACACTTTTGCCCCCTTCCAGCCGGAATTCCAGTTTTTTCAATTCATAATCAGAAAAACGGGCGGCATTTTCATAGGCTTTATTAGCCATCACAATGGCCTGATCGGCCAGTTCATCACCACGCAAATGAGGATAAGCCGCAATACTGTATAGCGTTGCAGCCTTTAACCAACATGCTCCGGCTTTTTCTGTATCCTCAGTATGCAATGCTTCCTGTTGCCAGTACATTGCCTGCTGGGACCACTCAAATGCCCAGTTTCCTTTACGATAGCCGACCACAGTATCCAACAAATGTTCACTACTGCGCTCGGCATCTGTCACCGCAATCCGGCTGAGAACATCTTGAATTTCCAGCGGATTGACTCCCCTCCAGATCCAAGCGAGCCAATTAATCATGCGATACCAGCACTCGCGGCGCTCCCCACCCAACTTACCAGCACTGGCAGTTACAGATTGTGGGCGAATATATTTTACCAGTGTAGACGTCTCACGTTGTTTAAGCCGGGGCTTAAACAACGATTCTGAAAGGTTTTTTTTCGTCATGACAAAAGAAAATCTTACTGTTTCTCACAAATAGGCGGAACGAACACGACGCCCATATCCCATGGCTGTTCAATCCATGTATTTTGGGGAATATCAACAACATAATCATCCACAAGAGGACGTCCGGCGGGTTTGGCAAAAATCGTTACAAAATGCGCTTTCGGATACATTTCACGAATTGCCTGAGCAGTTCCTCCGGTATCAACCAGATCATCAACCACAATGAACCCTTCACCATCACCTTCCGCCCTTTTCAATACGTTCATCTCGCGTTGATTATTGTGATCATAGCTGGAAATGCAGACAGTATCGACATGGCGAATACCCAATTCACGAGCCAGTAACGCGCCCGGAACAAGGCCACCACGGCTAACGGCAATAATGCCTTTCCACTGTTCTACGGGAAGTAAACGTTGCGCCAATTGACGGGCATGTATTTGCAACATATCCCACGTTACAACATATTTTTCACTCATAAAATTAGATCCTGGAAACTAAAGAATATTTCAGAAAAGTGCTTTTTGCGGCAAAAAGGTTGCGCGGGATTATAGTGATTTGAACCGACAAAAACCAGTAAAAACAGGGTAAGCCCTCATTCTGACTGCCCATTGCTGACAATAAAATGATATTCTCAAATTTCGCATGGATAGTAGGTCAATGCCGATGACAAAACGCCCTGATGTGTCAAAACATGACTCTTTTCTTCTCACTAAGATGCAATTATAGGAGATTCGCCGTGTCCGAATTATCAACATTATCCCCGCAACCATTATGGGATATTTTTGCCCAAATTTGTTCCATCCCCCACCCTTCCTATCATGAAGAAGCACTCACCGCCCATATCATTGAGTGGTCCAAAAACAAAGGATTCCATGTAGAACGGGATGAAGCAGGCAATATTTTAATCAGAAAACCCGCCTCAAAAGGAATGGAAAATCGTCAAGCTGTCGTACTTCAGGCACACCTTGATATGGTTCCACAGAAAAATAACGATACCCAACACGATTTCACACAAGATCCGATTCGTCCTTATATCAAGGATGATTGGGTGACGGCTGATGGTACAACTTTGGGTGCGGATAACGGTATCGGCATGGCTTCTGCTCTGGCGGTATTGGCGGACGAGTCCGTTAAACACGGTCCATTAGAGGTCTTACTGACCATGACCGAAGAAGCGGGTATGGATGGTGCATTTGGCCTGAAATCCGGCTGGTTGCAAGCCGATATTCTGATCAACACCGATTCAGAAGAAGAAGGCGAAATTTACATGGGTTGCGCGGGGGGTATTGATTTCATCACAACTTTATCACTGACCCGTGAAACTCTGCCAACTCACTATAAAACGCTGCAACTGACTATTAAAGGATTAAAAGGTGGTCACTCTGGTGGCGATATTCATCTGGGATTGGGTAACGCCAATAAATTACTGGTGCGTTTTCTGGCGGCGTATTCCGATGAGTTGGAACTGAAATTAATACATCTGCAAGGCGGAACCCTGCGCAATGCCATTCCGCGTGAAGGTTCTACCGTGGTGGCTGTTCCCGCCGATAAAGTTGAAAAACTCTATCAATTGAGAGATAGCTATCTGGAAACATTGAAAAATGAATACGCTGTCGTTGAAAAAAACCTCACCCTGTTGTTGGATGAAACCGAAACATCATCACAGGCACTAACAACAGATTGCCAGATTCGCCTGGTATCCATGCTCAATAGCATGCCTAATGGCGTTATTCGTATGAGTGATGTCGCCAAAGGTATTGTAGAGACCTCACTGAACGTAGGCATTGTAACGATGGACGAAGATAAAGCAGAGGTAATCTGCCTGATTCGTTCACTGATCGAAAGTGGCAAGGTTTATGTTACTGAAATATTGCATTCCCTGGCAAAACTGTCTGGAGCAGAAACCGTGGCAAGTGGCAGCTATCCGGGCTGGCAACCTGACGCCAATTCTCCAATCATGCATTTAGTCCGTGAAACTTATCATCAACTCTTCGATAAAACGCCGAATATCATGGTGATCCACGCGGGTTTAGAGTGTGGCTTATTCAAAAAACCGTATCCTGATATGGACATGGTTTCTATCGGCCCAACCATTCGGGGTGCCCATTCCCCTGACGAGAAAGTTCACATTAAGAGTGTTGGTCAATATTGGCAGTTACTCACTGCAATTCTGAAAGCTATTCCGGTTAAAGAATAATAGAAAATATATTGGTTCTCCCCTGCTATCTGTTCTGTTTGCTGTTTGTAGGGGAGACTTCGTTCTTTGCACCTCACCACGCCAATAAAAGCTGACGCTCCAGTTGTGGGTTTTGTAATGTCACATGCAGCCCAACTAACCTGACACCTCGCCCTTCCCGGCGAGTTTCCCAAACCTGTCTGGCTACCTGAATCAAATCGCGTTTATCCAATACCGGATGGACATGTTCCTGTGTCGTCAATTGAAAATCGTCAAACTTTAATTTAATACCTTGACGGGCAATATGGAGATCGGGTTTTACCTTTTCCAGCCGTTTTTTCAACTCAGGATAAAGTTTTTCAATCAGTTCAACACATTCATGCCACTCATGGATATCCTGCGCTAAGGTTTTCTCCACCCCAACGGATTTACGCAAGCGTTCTGGCGTAATTTGTCGTTCATCAATGCCGTGGCAACGCTGCCAGAGCGCCAAACCGAACTTACCCAAGCTTTTTATGAGTGCCAGCTTATCGTAACGTTGCACGTCAGAGCAGGTTTCCAACCCCAGGTCTGACAAACGTTTAGCCGTGACCTTTCCGACACCGGAAATTTTGCGCAATGGCAGCGAGTTAACAAAAGTTTCAACCTGTTCAGGAGAGATAACATATTGTCCATTGGGTTTATTGATATCAGAGGCTATTTTGGCTAAAAACCTCACTGGTGCCACACCGGCGGAGGCCGTTAACTGCAATTCATCAAAAATGGCCTGACGGATTTCCTGGGCAATCAACGTGGCAGAGCCGTGGCAATAACGGCAATCTGTCACATCCAGATAAGCTTCATCTAAAGAAAGAGGTTCGATCAACTCAGTGTAACGGGATAAAATTTGACGGATATGTCGGGATACTTCTTTATAATACGCCATCCTGCCGGGGATAACTTTCAATTGCGGGCAACGTCTTAATGCCATCGCTGTGGACATCGCACTATGCACCCCAAAACGGCGGGCAAGATAATTTGCCGTACTAATTACGCCCCTGCGATCAGCACTTCCCCCGACAGCAATGGGAACATGACGAAGTGACGGATTATCCCGCATTTCAATGGCGGCAAAAAAGCAGTCCATATCAATATGAATGATTTTGCGCATCTGATCCCCCATGCCAAACAACTGTATAAATATACAGAAAGAGATCATGAAATTCTAGTTAATTTTTCAGCAAAACTTCAATGCGTTGATTTCTCAAATACCTTTATAGGATAAGAAAATAATTTCCATTACGAAATTATTTTACATAGTGCTATAGTCTTTATAAGATGTTTACGCCACGAAATAAACGGCATTTGTAAATCATAAAATATAATATATAACATTCAGTTATTACAAAAACACATCAAATAAAAAATTAAACAGAATTCAATTTTGAATGAAATCTGTCAACTACATTAATATAATGATTTCCATTTTGAAATCATTTTCTATGGTGTTATAGTCTTCATAATCTGTTTATTATATGAGATGAACAACAGTGAAAAAATCAGAAAACACACTGAATAATAGTTATTTAGATCAAACTATTCCATCTAACCAAAAAGGTGAACTGGCATTCAAACTTGTTCTGGTTCTGGGAATGTTGAGTGCCATTGGCGCTCTTTCAACCGACATGTACCTTCCTTTATTTCCCGCCATATCACACGCACTAATCACGACTCAGGCGGGTGTTCAATTAAGTCTAACCTCATTTATGGCTGGTCTCGCTATTGGACAATTAATCATTGGTCCCTGGTCGGATGCCATCGGCAGGAGAAAACTTTTACTCGGCGGTATGGTTTTGCTGACTGTAGCCTCAATTGCCTGTTCATTCTCTTCAAGCATTGAAATGTTAATCACTAGCCGCTTTTTTCAAGGTGCCGGAGGCGCATCCGGTATTGTCCTGACACGCGCCATTGTTTCCGACCTCAGTTTTGGTAACAAAGCCGCCTACTATTTCAACCTGATTCTGGCAATACAAGGGGCAGCACCAATAGTTGCTCCATTGATAGGAGGCGTGGCTGCTTATTTCCCGTGGCAGGTTGTGTTTGTCTTTATGGCGCTTATTTCTCTGATAATTACCCTCTTAACGTTCGTTTATGTGCCGGAAAGTTTGCCGGATAAATCAGAATCTGGCGAGAGTAAAAGCAGTTTGGCTAAGCCGTTTTTAAAACTGTTCCAAAACAGAACCTATATGGGATATACATTAATCTTCTCCGCCACGTTTGGGGCACTGTTTGCCTATATTTCAGCATCACCTTTTATATACCAGTCTATGTTCAAATTCACCCCCGGATTTTTCTCCATTGTGTTTGCGATTAATGCCGGCATTATGATGTTCAGCAGCATACTGAGTGCGCGGTGGGTTGGGCGGATCGGTGCCAAATCGCTTGTCATCATTGGTGTTGTAACCACCTTCGTCTTAGCGTGTCTGCTCTTGGTTGTAAATTATCTCAACCTCTATCAGTTTGTGTTAACGACAGCAATTTTCATGATGCTTATGTTTACAATGGCGTTAATTTTTGGCAATGCCGCGAGTCTGGCATTAACCGCCGTTCCTGATGTAAGAGGGGCAGGCTCTGCTGTCCTCGGTGCTCTTCAGTTTGGAACGGCTTCTTTGACGGCATTTTTAACCGGTCTTGGCCAATCGGTGTCTCTGTTTCCTATATCTATCGTATTAATCGGATGTGGGCTTATCACTCTGTTTTCCCTGATATTGGTGCGCAAAGGAGATAAATGAAATGAGAAGTCATGAACAAAACACTATTGAAATTCGTGGTGCGAGGCAAAATAACCTTAAAGGCATTGATTTGCGTATTCCTAAGAATGTCATCACTGTATTCACTGGTGTTTCTGGTTCAGGTAAAAGCTCCCTTGTATTCGGTACAATCGCAGCGGAATCCCAAAGACAACTCAATGATACTTTTCCGCCTTATATCCGGCACCGGTTACCGTACTATGGCCAGCCTGATGTCGATGAGATAAATAACCTGACCACCGCAATTATCATTAACCAAAAGCGGATTGGGGAAAATGTACGCTCGACAGTGGGTACAGCATCAGATATTTACACTTTGTTGCGCCTTCTGTTTTCCCGAATCGGTAAGCCCTTTGTCGGGTATTCCAATGTCTTCTCTTTCAACCACCCATCAGGTATGTGCCCCAATTGTGAAGGGCTGGGCATTGCCAGTACGATAGATGTAAAAAAACTGCTGAATGAAGACAAATCTCTGAATGAAGGGGCAATTGCATATTCCTCATTTGCGCCAGGAACCTGGCGGTGGCGCCGATATGCTCATTCTGGTTTGTTTGATAATAATAAGAAAATCGCTGATTACTCGGCAGAAGAACGCCAGCTTTTGCTTTACGCGGATAACATCGCGCCGGCGACCCCATCCCCTGACTGGCCTAAATCTGCCCGATTTGAAGGACTCATTCCCAGATTCACGCGCAGTTATCTTGTGAAAGATAACAAAGAATACAAAAGTGAAGAATTTCGGAACATTGTTGCAATGAAACAGTGCCCTGTCTGCCATGGACAGAGGCTTAATAAACAGATCCTGTCATGCTTAATTCAAGGCAAAAGTATCGGTGATTGTGTCGATATGCCGATTATCGAGCTGGGCCAGTTTATCGCTACATTGGCTGATCCTTCCGTGAGTACGCTCATTGGTGCCTTAAAAGAACGTTTAGCATCCATGTGCTCTGTCGGTCTGGGATATCTGAATCTTAACCGTCCGACCCCAACATTATCAGGTGGAGAGTCACAACGATTAAAAATGGTGCGACACTTAGGCAGCAGCCTCACCGGGATGACTTATATCATTGATGAACCCAGTACCGGCTTACATCCGGCTGATATCACTAAACTTAATACCCTGATCCAGCAATTACGTGACAAGGGCAACACTATCTTGATGGTTGAACATGACCCTGATGTCATTAAAATCGCAGATCATGTCATTGATTTAGGTCCCTGTGCAGGCGATAACGGAGGAACTATCACTTATCAGGGTGATCTGACTGGGTTACGTGCCTCTGACACATTAACAGGAAAATACCTGTCTCAAACAACCCGCCTTAATCAAAATCCCAAAAAGCCGCTTGGTTATATCTCTGTCAGGAACGCAACACTGCATAATCTTAAAGAGATCACTATCGAGATCCCACTGGGAATAATGCTTGTTGTCAGCGGCGTGGCGGGTTCTGGAAAAAGCTCCTTAATTATGGGAGAGGTTGTCCCTCAATGTCCAAATGCTGTTGTTATCGACCAAAAACCCATTCATACCTCGAAACGCTCCCATATTGCATCGTGGAGCGGGGTTTTTGAACACATTCGAGAGCGCTTTGCGCTGGCTAATCATGTGGATAAATCATGGTTTTCTCCAAATGCTAAGGGCGGATGTCCAGAGTGTAAAGGGTTAGGCGTGATTGAAACCGATTTGGCTTTTATGGATTCGATATCCTTACCTTGCGAAGCCTGTCAGGGGCAAAAATTCAATAAAAGAGCCTTAGATTATAAATATAAAGGAAAAACGATTGTTGAACTCATGAACCTAAGTATTACTCAGGCAACACATTTTTTTGAAGGCGACAGTCAAATTCATCCAACATTAATGCGCATTCAGGATGTTGGGTTGGGTTATATGCGCCTCGGTGAATCGCTTGATCACCTGTCCGGGGGAGAGTGTCAAAGACTGAAACTGGCATCTTACCTTAACAATAAAGGTGATGTGTATGTCTTTGATGAACCGACAACCGGTCTTCATCCTTCTGATGTCGCAGTCCTTGTTACGTTGTTTCGCCGCCTCGTCGAGCAGGGAAATTCTGTCTTGATCATTGAACACAATATAGAAGTTATTGCAGAAGCAGACTGGATTATTGATTTAGGCGAAGGGGCAGGGACTGATGGTGGTCAGGTGATGTTCAGCGGTACACCACAGGCGATGTTTGAAGAGGGTAACTCATTGACCGCTGATCATTTACGTCAGCATTGTCGCTAAATAAAACCGGTAAAAAATAAAGTACTCCATTCATTAAGCGGGACAACCAAGTGTATTTTTAGCATATTACATAGATTGTCCCAACAAAGCCTTACGGTATGTTATTTTATAACACTTTATCTGCATCACCTATAGCATTATTAATCATCCAATTATAAATAGAAAATGCATCGGTAGTTAAAAAAGATTCGTTATGAAACTGTATTGATGCCACATTATTAGATTTCAATGCAATAATTTCACGCTTACCTAATCGTTCAAGATAAACCAATCGATTGTATTTTGGCGTAAACCAATGCGGTAATTTGTGCATCGCGGCAAAACTATTATAAAACCCGATATGACAGATTATATTCTCAATGGCTATTTTATATTGCGTTCCTTGCCGTGTTTTTGGAAGCCGTCTGATGGGCAAGCCAAATTCAGCACAAATAAGTTGATGCCCCAGGCAGGTTCCAATTAGTGGTAAATTCTGTTTTAGACGATTTGCAATCAGTGCCCGTGCGGTTGCTATCTTGTCATGGCTGACAGCATTCGGGTCTCCTGGTCCCGGGCCAATAAACAGAATATCTGTTTTACCTGAACTCATTAATTGCGGCAAACGCGCATCCGTCTCAGACCATGAAACGATCGTTACATCATGCCCGATATAACGTAACTGATAGGCAATCATTTCAGTAAATGAGTCCTCCATATCAATAAGCGTAATGGAGGGAAGAAAATTGGGCGCCAATACTATTTTTTTAGCATCGCCTAACCAGAAAGAAGAAACTTTATGATTACGCTGCTGCAATATTGCCGTGATATTACTCAACACATGTTCAGATAATGGGGTATTATTGGTTGAATTAATATTTTTCTTCTCATCAAAAAAAGAACGCATTAAACCACTCAATTTTGCTTTGGTTTCTTCAGCTTCATTTTCCGGCGCTGAATCACGAACAATTGTGGCCCCTGATGTCAATCGGAAATGCCCCTTTTTCGTAATATCTGCCGCCCGGATTAATATAGTGGAATCCAGATAGCGTTGATTATTCTTAACACCAATCATGCCGACAACACCACTGTAATAACCACGACCACGATTTTCCCTGCGTTTAATGACCTGAGACGCATTTTGCACAGGGCTTCCGGTAACCGTTGGGGCGAACAAAGACTCTTTCAGGATAGTTTGAATTGTCTGTGATGTTGAGCCACGGATAAAATATTCCGTATGTGCAACCCGGGACATCATCTTTAACTGGGGACCGCTCACCGTAATATCACTGTCACATATGCGGCTCATCATTTTCAGTTCTTCATCAACGACCATGAAGAGTTCATTCTGTTCCTTTTTGTCGTTAACGAAGTGGTATAAAGCCTGCTCTATCCCTTTTTCTGGATATTTTAACGTGCCACTTATTGGGTTCATGGCAACCTCTTTGCCATCCACCAAAATATGTTGCTCCGGGCTGCTACCAACAAAATAGCGGTCACCGGTATAAACAACCCATGTCCAATAAGAACCACATTCGTTTATCAGTAATTGATTAAATAGCGCGAGTACATCTTCCAATGCAAAGTCTTCAATATCACCTTCCAAACTTCTCGATATAACGAAATTACTGCCTTCTCCGGCACTAATCTCATCGTTGATCACCTGTTCCACCATCTGGCTATAAGCCTTGTCTGTGATATCGAAATGTATATTAGCGGCTTTTATTGGCTTACCACTCTCAATAAATCCCCAGTTATCTATTTGGTAACGGGCTTGTGTTTCAATATTCATGATAATGACAGGTTCGTTGTCGTTATGGCATGCAAACCCTTTTTCGGCAATCTGATTGAATGGAATGATAATTAATTGAGAAACATTCAGCTTTTCAGGCGATGTTATACCTGCTACGCCTAAACGGTCTGATTTCAATGAAAGCGTAGGCTCCAACGAAATTGGCTCTAGAGCTGAGAGTGAATGGCTGTATTCTATTTTCCCCTCAAATAATAAAAATGAGTCCTTAGCATCGGATAATGGGCGATAAATACATGCAAAAGGTTTATCCGCCGTCACTAAATGGCTAAAGAGATTTTTCGCATCCTCTGATTGCAGCTCTCCCTGCGGTAATTCTTTCAACAACATCATTTCTCCTTAGAATTTGTCTTGTCAGGCTTTTTAGTCTCCCTGACATGTTATTTTCTTAGATTTGCAATGACTTGTTCCGTCGATGCCACTACGGCACATATTTCCGCTGCCATCTTCAACGCCAGATGGTGTTTTTCCGCTGAAAAATCAGCCACAGCATCTGATACAAAGAAGGTTTCGATATCATGTGAGTAAGCATCAATAGCCGTAGTCAGACATCCTATATGGGCATAGACCCCACAAATGATCAGTTGATTGCGCTTCAAATCCCTTAAATGGTGTTGCAGATTAGATTTAAAAAATGCACTGTAACGCCACTTAGTCAGTACGGTTTCATCTTTAGTGGGTGTCAGGAGCGGAATAATTTCCCGATGTTCATCGGTTGCTTGCATGCCTTCACCCCATATATTTTTTAATAATCCACGTTGTTCTGAGGTCATACTGCCGGGCTGGGCAGTATAGAACACAGGAATATTAAAATTTCTGGCCACACTCAATAGCATGCAGATGTTGCTCATTACACCCTTTATCGGGCTTGTTCCGGCTTCAAAAAAATTTACAAAGTATTTTTGCATGTCATGGATCAACAAAGCTGTGCGATGACGATCCGGGAGCCAATTTGCTGTAGATTTGGGTAAATCAACATAGCCTGGCAATGGGTACGATAATATCTTTTCCATGTTATATCTCTTGCTTGCTATGCATTAACAGCTACCTAATGCGGCACCGCCATCGACCAGCAAAGTCGACAATGTCGTTTGGCTGGATTCTTCACTTAGATAGAAACAAATCGCGGCGGCAATTTCGTCTGGTGCAGCAATCTTGTGTAATGGGATACCAATGCGAAATTGCTCTGGATTACCGTACAATGTGCAGTTTTTATCAGCCTCATTTCCCCACATACTGCGTAGCATGGGGGTATCTGTTGAACCAGGAGCAACAACATTGCACCGGATCCCAAATGGAGCCACTTCTAACCCAAGTGCATATGTAAAGGCTTGGGCAGCCGCTTTTGAGGCACAATATGCGGCCATCATTGCCCGGGGTACTCGTGCGGCATTTGAAGCAACAGTCACGATGCTGCCTTTTTTCTGCTCCTTCATATAACCGACTGCGGCTTTGCTGACGTTGAATACCCCCGTCGCATTAACAGCAAAGCTACGGTTCCATCCATCAATATCTGTGTTTTCAACAGAAGCATGGTGTAATACACCCGCGCCATTCACCAAATAGCCGATGGGTCCGAGTTGATTTCTAATGGCAAGAAATGCGCTGTCAACTTGTTGAGGTTCGGTCACGTCCACAGGAAAACCGATAATAGATTGAGGATATTCATAGCGAAGTTTGTCCACCAGAGGTTGTAACGCCTCTGCCTGTTTATCAATAAGTGCTAAGGTTATTCCTTTTATTGCCAATCGTCTGGCGATGGCTTCACCGATGCCACCACATGCGCCGGTAATTACTGCAACATACTTTTTGTCAAAAGTCATAATGCCTCCTGATTAATTGCCCATTGTTGAATAAGTTTAATTGCCTGTTTTTTGTTCAATCGTGGATCACATACAATGTTTGATAATTCAGATTCTTTAGGATGGAAGCCGCAACCAAAACACTCAGCGATATCTTCAGCCGTCGTTTCTAAATGAATGCCAGCACAACAAGCATGGCGTTCGGCTAACTGGATTTGAAAATGAGTAACTTCATCCACCATCTCTTCAAAAATTCGTTGTTTATTTCCATTCGCTGTTTTTGTTGTATTTCCATGCATGGGGTCACACATCCAAAGCACGGGGATACCGGTCTCCAGTACAGCATCAATGAGAGGAGTGAGTTTATGAATATGTTTATGGCCAAAACGGGTGATAAATGTCAGTCGCCCGGGGATTTTTTGAGGGTTGAGTTTTTTGCATAATCCCGTGATTAAATCAGGGGAGACTTTATCGCTGATTTTACATGCTACCGGATTATCTATATTTGATAACATCTCAACGTGAGGACTATTTAAATCAAGGGTACGAATACCAATCCAGGGCCAATGGGTGCTGCCAAGGTATCGCCGCCCGTCCGGTGTGGTTCTCAACTGAGAATATTCGTAGTCCAACAACAGAGCCTCATGGCTTGTCCAGACCTGTAAATTCATATCTGGCCTACTTCGGATGTAATTATCAATCGTAGACAGGGTTTGTGACGCTGCGTGATAACTGATTAACATCCGTTTAGGGTCATTTATTCTGGCATCCGAAACAGGTTCCGGGCTATTTACACAGTCACCGCGCCATACAGGTAACGTCGTATTCCGGTATTTTTCAATTGCATTCGAACGCGGTTTTGCATATTGGCCCGCTATGCGGCCAACTGTGATCACAGGCTTATTCAGCAAAGTAGAAAAAATGTCTGATAAGTCATGTAAAAAATCAACTTTCGGAATAACCGATTGTTGATCACATTCGATAATCCGTTCAGCACAATCACCAATTTGAATTATTACCGCTTTGTGTAACCAAACCTTTTCCAATTGTTTATAAAAATGTATCAATTTTTTATGATTAATTAATGGCGGTAATCCCAATAACTCTTTTTTTATGGTGGACAATGTTTCCGGATTGTTCCAGATCGGTTGTTGCCACGGAGAACTGAGAGTTTCTAATGTATCCATCTGACTCATACTCCACTTCTAATGAAGGGTAAATTAATAATTCACAATCGAAAGCATATTATCTATTAATAATAAAAGCAGCGTACTGGCGTTTTCTTTAAAGAAAGCAAGAGTAAAATAAGTACAGCCTTAGCTTGTGTTTAAATAAAAACGATAAACTCTGACATCACAATAGATACGATTTTATATCAATAGATAAATCGAACGTGTGACGTTAATCATCCATAACTCACCTGCACTTTGTCAACTACTCAAGTAAAGTTATTGATAATAATAAGCATAATATTATGTTTTTAAAGGATTTAAATAAAAACTCGCAACAAAATAATGATGATATGGTTTCATTATGGAAATCATTTGACTGATTTTAGGATTCCATTGTAGACTTTGTTTCATCAGCATATTAGGCAACAAAAATAAATTAAAAATGAACGTACATTGATCAAGATCATTTTTCCAAAATATCTTAAAACAGTTATTTAATATATCGTCATTACTTTAAATTATATTAAATATGATGAGGCCTTCTGCATGATCAAAAAACAGACTGAACAGTTGCGTACTATACCAAATGTTCTGAGTGAAATAGTCAATAAATATCCAAATAAAACTGCGTTAATATTTAACTCAGAAACATTGTCATATCGTGAACTTTGGGAGCAATCAACCCATATAGCATTTGTTTTACAAAAAATGAAGATAAAAAAGGGAGATAAAGTAGCCATTAAGATAACTCGCAGCCTGGAATTATATCTGGTGTTGATAGCGGTAATTCGTCTGGGTGCTATTATTGTTCCGTTAAGCAATGCTTTTAACAATAATAGCCCAGAACAGTACATAACAGATTGCATCGAGGCTGCTGACATCAATTTACTGATTTCAGATGCTGATAACGCTGAAAGCGCCGAATTTAAAATAAACAGTTCACAATTAATTAATTCACAAGTAAATTATCCAATTATCTCTGTAAAAACCCTTTTTTCACAAACCCGCGAGTTAGATGACATACCCACAAAATTTGAAACCCTAACCGAAACGTTAGTGGCGACAGACCCTGTGATGATCTTGTTGACATCAGGCTCTACAGGTAAACCAAAGAGTGTGATTATCCGTCATTGTGGATTAACCCGCCTTGCAATCCCTATCCGCCAGTTAGGTAATACAGACAAGGATCGTTATTTACAACTTGCAGCGCTGTCATTTGCTGCCAGCGCCAATGAAATTTGGATAAGTCTTCTGACCGGAGCCACACTCGTTGTTTATCCAAAAGAGGCTCCTGATTTGGTCGAAATCGATAACATCATTAGTCATCAGCATATTTCTATTCTTTTCTTGTCCGGTGGGCTATTCCGGCTATTTGTAGAAGTTTCTCCTGATACTTTACATAAACCTGATTGTGTCGTCGTTTCAGGTGATTTTGTTAACCCCAAACTGTTTTCAATTGCAGCCAAAGCAGGTAAGGGGCGCATATTCAATGGAATGGGATGTACGGAAAATTCAGCGCTTACTTCTGCTTATCAGGTGTTACCCGATGAGAGACCTGATGCTGATTCGCCAGTGCCTGTTGGTTACCCATTGCCTCTCGTCAATATGGTCGTACTGGATGATAATTTAGAAATCTGTGCGCCAGATATACCAGGGGAACTTTGCATCAGCGGCGCAGGGCTTGCGGAAGGATATTCAGATCCTGAATTAACCCATGACCGTTTTGTCTGGCTGGCCCTTAATGGCAATCATGAGCGCTATTACCGCACTAATGATCAGGCTAAAAGAGATAAATCTGGCAATATCACATTACTGGGACGCAGTAATCACATGTGTAAAATTCGGGGTTTCAGGGTCGAAATCACCGGAGTGGAACATACACTACGTTCACATCCTCAAATAGAAGATGTCATTGTCACCATAGAGCAGACGGATAATGAGCCTCTGTTACATGCCTGTTATCTGAGTCAGTCAGGTTCGCTATCCAGCACCGATCTTCGAGAATTTATGCATTCAAGGCTGCCATCCTATATGGTTCCAGAACGGTTTACACATGTTAATGCTTTGCCAATGAATCAAAATGGTAAACGCGACCGAAATCAAATGGTTCAGCTTATTGCTGATGAGATGCACAAGCAACAAGATGACAACGTAGAATCAAAAATTCTCTCAATATGGGAAGAGATCACGGGTTATAAGAACCTTGATCCCGCAACTTCGTTTTGGGAACAGGGAATAAATTCTCTTCATCTAATCAAATTAGCCTCTCTGGTCAGTAAAACACTTGGTATTCATGTTTCATCTGCCGATGTGTTTTCAGTGGATAGTGTCGGAAAATTAGCCGCTCAGTTTGGTGGAAACGACTTGGAGAGCAGAAATGGACAATGAATCATTGAACAAAACAGTCAAGGATACATGGGATAACAGAACATACCTACCCAGTACACAAGGACAAAAAGGGTTATGGTTACTTGATCAGGTACTGAACCAACCCGAAAGTTACAATATTCCATTACTTATAGAAGTAGGGACTCAGTTAGATCACCATTTGCTGGAAAAAGCCGTTACTCAATTTGTCAACGTCACCCCTGTTTTACGCACACATTTTACGTTTACTCAAGATCAGCTGTATCAAGTCATAGAACCCCCCTATGACATTCATATTACGCACAAAACTATCACTGAAGTGAATCATCCAGAAGACGTTATTCAACAAATGGCGTCAAAACAATATGATTTGGCAAAAGGGCCGTTATTCGATATCTGTTTGATAACAGGAGAATTAAAACGATGTTGGTTGGCGTGTTGTTTTCATCATATTATCGTTGATGCACCATCAGTGACTATTTTTATCAAGAACATTCTCGCATGTTATGCTCATTTGGCTGAAAACAGAGAGTTTCATTATCGGAAAATCAGTGCTGATTATTTGGAGTTCACCCAATGGCAAAAAGAGCAATTAGCTAAACCTGAAATTGCCACCATGAAAGATTATTGGAAGAAAGTACTTACTCCGTACCCTTCTATGATAGACCTCCCCACTGATTACCCCAGGAAGGAGTGCAAAGGAACCAAAGCAGGTTATCGTCATTTGCAACTTAGCCATGATGATGTATTGAAAATATCTGAGCAGGCAAAAAATCTTGCAATGACCCCTTTCATGTATATGACCCTGTGCTGGCAGTTTTTGCTGTATCGTTTATCGGGTCAAAAAGATATCACCATTGGTATCCCTTTTGCGCTGCGGGATAACAGTGAATTTGAAGAAACGGTGGGATATTTGGTTAATACTCTACCATTCAGATCTCATTTAGATTCAGGTAGTACCGTGAATCAGTTTGCCGTATCAGTTCGTAACCGCTTTATTCAGGCTCATTTTAATAAGCAATTACCGTTTACTGACATTGTTGCAGATACAGGCCAGAACTTTGGCTTAGATAACCCTGTTTTTCAAACATTACTTGTCAATCTTGATACCATTAATGATGCATTTCAGGATTTCCCTTACTCAATAAACGTCACCGAACAGTATATTCAATCCGCTAAATATGATTTAACCCTATTTGTCGAAACGGGTACATCCCATCGTTTAATTATGGAATTTAATGCCGGACTCTTCGAAGGCAACACCATTCAATATTGGCTGGAACTCTACAGGCAAACCGCTTTATGTATGGGGGAACGGGGTGAAAAAACTTTAGATGAAGTTGAAATACTCACTCAAGATGAACAACTGTCCATCGTCAATCGTTCAAGTACCTCATTCGCTGACATAAACATCCCATGTTTTATTGATGAGATAGAGGAATATGCAAAAACGCATCCGAACAATATTGCATTAATAACACGTCACGGTCACCGGACTTATGGATGGTTAAATCATCGCGCCAACCAGCTCGCTGAATTCATGTATACACATTATACCCTCCGTGTGGGTTCACGGGTCGGTTTATTGCTAAACCGAAATGAAGACGCTATTGCAGCTCTGCTGGCCGTTTTGAAAACAGGGGCATCTTATGTTCCCATTGACCCCAGTTATCCCCAGGAACGGATTGAATATATGCTCCGGGACGCAGCGGTGGATTGTATTGTAACCATCAGTGAGTTTGTCACAACATTATCTGCGACCATCCACAAAATCGTGTTAGATGAAACGGTATTTATACAGGATGTTAACTGGCAATCAGTGCAACGAAAGCCAGAAGATGAGCTATATGTTATTTACACTTCCGGTTCAACGGGACAACCCAAAGGAGTACGCTTACTGAATAAGACACTGTCCAATCTTCTTACATGGCAAAAAGAGATCACTCTGTGTGGTGAAGGTGATTGCACACTTCATTATATGTCTTTATCTTTCGATGTTTCTGTACAGGAAATATTCGGCACCTTATGTACCGGCGGAAAGTTATATATTGCAGATGAAGAGGAGCGTCAGGATCTGCATCATTTGCAAAATGTCATTGAGTTAAACGGGATCCGCAGAGCCTATTTTCCCTATGTGGCACTTCAACATCTGGCTCAATTAACCGCCTCGAATAAAGCCCGGCTATCAATGCTTGATGAAGTCTATTCAACAGGTGAACAGTTGGTTCTCACTGCTGATATCAAACATATGTTTAATGCCAACCGAAGATTGATTAACCTTTATGGCCCTTCAGAGAGTCATGTTTGTTCTGCTTATGTCATGCCGGCAGATATCTCTTTGTGGGGAGACAGTGCATCAATAGGATATCCACTGCCCGGATTTACTATGCTTGTATTGGACGAACACAGACGTATGGTTCCTGCCGGTGTCGCAGGCGAACTTTGGATTATCAGTGATTTCCTTTCTCCAGGTTATCACAACAAAGATCATGAAACTCAAGCACGGTTTTTAACCGAAAACTGGCCAGGTGCACTGAGCAAACAGGCTTATAAATCGGGTGATCTCATAAAACTAAAATCCAGTGACGCCTTCACATACCTTGGTCGTCTGGATAATCAATTAAAAATCAGGGGATTTCGCATTGAACCATCAGAAATAGAAGCCGTTATCAATTCATTGGATGAAGTGAAAGTCTCCGCGGTTATTGGAAAAGAAATATCAGCCGGCAACAAGATGCTGGTGGCTTTTATAATCACAACAGTGCCATTAGAACGTGTTGAACTATTAACTCGATTACGCAGCTATCTACCGGATTATATGATCCCAAATGAGTTCGTATTTTTGCCTGATCTTCCAACGACCCCTAGCGGTAAAATTGACCGAAAAGCACTGCATCACATTGAAATAACGAAAATGTCGGATAATTTTGCAAAAAACGGCATTGAAGAGACGCTGACCTCAACCGAACAAACAGTAAAATTACTCTGGCAAAAAGTTTTTCCGAACCGGTCGATTAAATTAGGCGATAATTTCTTCAATATCGGCGGACATTCACTGTTAGCTACACAGTTAGTATATTTACTACGCAAACAATTTAATGTCGATTTTCCGCTCAAATTACTATTTAGTACCCCGACCTTACGTGATATGGCCGCTTCGGTTGATACCTATCTGAATAATGATAAAAAATCAGATGATGAAATACAGAGTCCATTTATTAACGATGCTTTCTTCCCGCATGATTGGACGTATACGCGACAATTAAATCCCTCAAAAAGCGATGAGGTCTTACTCACCGGTGCTACCGGTTTTTTAGGTATCTATCTGCTTCGCGCCTTACTGCAACAACTAACGGGTAAAATCATTTGTTTAGTCAGGGCCACCGATAACCGTGCCGGATTGAGCCGTATCATAAAAAATGCTCATTGTTATGGCATTGACCATGACATTGATTTTTCACGCGTTGAAATTGTGGTGGGCGATATTGCCAAGGCGAAATTTGATTTAACTGAGGCAGAATATCAGTCATTATCAGAAAGAGTCTCTAAAATATATCACGCCGCAGCTCATATTAATTTTGTTCTCCCGTACAGTTCTGTTAAGGGAACGAATGTCGATGGTATCGTAGAAATCATTGATTTTTGTTGTCACCATGAGCGTAAGAAGCTGGAGTATATTTCGACTATTGCCGTATTTGCACCGGACTATCCTCAACAGCCAATAACAGAAGATAGCCTCCCGGACTACCCGCACTCACTCTCTATCGGTTATACCCAAAGTAAATGGGTGGCTGAACAGTATGTACAGCAAGCCAGATATCAAGGTGTTGATATCAATATTTATCGGATAGGGCGTATATCAGGTGACAGTGTGACCGGGGCATGTCAAGCAGATGATTTTTTATGGCTGCAAATTAAAAGCTTTATCCAAATGGGAATTGCACCCTACCCTGAATTGCTGAGTACAGATCTATTGCCGGTCGATTTCGTCAGTCAGGCTATTGTGACCTTATCAACCGCTAATAAGATACATGAGCAACAGAACTTCCACTTATTTCATCCGGAAGGTACTGATTTTACCCCGGCATATCTGGCTATTAAACAGACAGGGCATGACATCACACCAGTTTCTGAATCAGCGTGGTTAGAAAAACTCGAACAAAGGGTTGTCAATGGCGATGAGGTGGCACTGGGTTCAGTGATCCACCTTTTTAAAGAAAATGCGCTGAATATTGGTAATAACATCTACAACAATCAGAGTACACGCGAGGCCCTTAAAACCTTAGGTTTCGATTTTCCAGATATTAATGTGAAAACTTTCTCAAAATTAATTTCTTATTTTATGGATAAAGCAATCATCCCGTCATATCAACCTGAAAGTCAGCAACATGTAAAATACTAAGGAGAAATGATGTTTAACGTTGTGTTCGATAAATATATAGAAGCAGTTTTAGAAAAGTCACCCACAAAACTTGCCGCTCTATTTTGTGATGATGGTATTCTGAAGTTACCATTCCGTACCAGTCGAGATACAATTGAGAGCCAGTCACAGATACTTGAGCATTATTCAGCAAGTTTTGGCCAGGCGCCTCTGATTTTTACTTCTGTTCAGGATGTAGAACTGTACTCAACAGATAATCCTGATATTTTTATCGTCGAATATCGACTGAATGGTAAGACATTGCCACATAAAAAAGATTTCCATTGTTTATATATTAATGTGTTTAAATTAAACAACGGTAAAATTAAAGAATTACATGACTATGAGGATGTTCTTAACCGAGAAGCCATTTTCTCTTGATTTTGGCTGTTCTTAATTGTAAATAAGTGGATATTTACAAGCCTGTTCCATAAATAATCATTTTTATTTATGGAACAGGCGATTAGCTTGGTTTCTTATTTAATACTCAGGTTATAAAAAAACACATGAAGACAGATAATGACACTACCGTCACACCTTTTGAAAATGCATTGAGTAGGCTTCAGTGTGTTCTTGTCGCGAGAAGAACCATCACAAACCCTGAAGGTATTTCATGGGCACAGTATGATACTCTATATTTACTTCGACAATATCAGCCGATGAATCCTACTGTAATTGGCGAAAAGCTCGGCTTTACCCGCTCTAAAATGTCTAAAATTTTGCGATTGTTAAAAGATAAAGAGCTTATTAAACAAGAAGCGGGGGAAAACGATAAACGCGAACTGGTCACCAAATTAAGTCCAAAGGGGCTAACATTTTTGCAGAGGGCCGAGTCCAGCAGACATAATATGGCTGATATTGTGGCGTCTAATATGTCCCAAGGTGAAATCGCCATATTTACAGAACTTTGCCATCGTGCCGCAGATCTTTTGTATGCACAAACACCCATTCGTGATGAGGATTGAACATGATGAAGCCCGCTTTTTTATATAAACCTATCACCACGATTTGGAACGTGAAAAAGGTCTCCATGACAAAGGTTTTGTTGTTTATCTTGTAGAGTAAGGCCTGAGTCCAGTGGAATACTGATATCAGGCCTGACTGACAGAGGTTACTTACCCATTCGGAAAAATCAGTGTTTGCCCAGGGGCTTCCCGGTTTAAGTGAATAAAGTTCAGATGTTTTTCATAGTGATCGAGAATATCGCTAATGATTTGCTCTTTCGTATAATCCATCAAATCATTACCCTGCGTTCCTTCCATCAGAAAAGTCTCCAACCGATAATAGTGAGACTTACCCGCTCTCGCTCGATAGGTAAATCCGGGTACAGAATAGCGTTGTGGCCAGATTTGATAGACAAAATTTTGCTCATCACCTAAATCAACAACCAATTCCAATGGATTCAGCCGTTTGTTCTCTTCGGTCGGTAATGCATTAAACTGAACTTTCGCGCCCCGCACCACCAGCTCTTTAGCCACCTCCTGCATCGCCGGACGGCACACCATATCCAGCATTCGCTGAGCGTTTTTTGTACCGGGGAAATGCATCATACGGCTCAGACGCTGCTTCCAGTTCAATGAACCATTATCATGCACAAGCGTGGGGGAGGTATTTTGCAATGAGCTGGCTTTACGGAAGTCCTCTACCCGTAAAGATTTATATAGTCCCGCCATCACAAAAAAGATCACAAAACTAAAAGGCAGGCCCATGATGACTGTGGTATTTTGCAACGCAGAAATACCATCCGTCATAAGTATACCTAACGTTAATACGCCAATCGCCACCGACCAAAAGACACGTAACCAATTCGGTGCATCATTATTGATATCACTTAGATTAGAAGTGAAATTCCCTAACACCAATGAGCCAGAATCAGCCGATGTGACATAAAACAGCAGTCCGGTAATGGTGGCAACAGAAGCACTAAACGTAAATGCCGGATAAAGTGCCAGCAAACGATAAAAACCTTGTTCTGGGTGTTGTAACACGGTTTCAGCCAGCTGGCGATTACCATGAATAATTTCATACAATACACTGTTACCAAAAATCGATAACCACAGCAGGGTAAAAACAAATGGAATGACTAACGTTCCCATAACAAACTGACGAATGGTTCTGCCACGGGAAATACGTGCCAGGAACAATCCGACAAACGGCGACCAGGCCACCCACCATGCCCAGAAAAACAGTGTCCAGTTATTCATCCATTCCGTTGGGTGTTCGAAGGCAAAACTGTTCAGTGTCATCCCCATAAAACGGCTGATATAGTCCCCGATATTCTGCACCAATCCGTTAAGCAGGAATTCAGTATTGCCCATAAATAAAATAAACAAAACCAGGCCAAGAGCCAGCAGGACATTCAATTCAGACAAAAACCGAATGCCTTTGTTTACGCCGGAAGTCACGGAGATAATGGCTATTACCACAGACAACAGTATTAGTCCTCCCTGAACCCCCAATCCTTGCGGTAATCCGAAAAGGACTTTCAGACCATAATTCAACTGCACAACCCCAATTCCCAGCGTCGTTGCAATGCCAAAAATGGTCCCTATTACTGCCGCAATATCCACCGTATGACCGATGAACCCTTTAATGCGGTCACCAAAAATAGGATAAAGTGCCGAGCGGATAGTCAGGGGCAAATTATAACGATAACTAAAATATCCCAGTGCAATTCCCATTAAGGCGTACATAGACCAGCCCGTCAGGCCATAGTGGAACAACGTCCACACCATCGCCTGACGAGCTGCTTCAATGGTTTCCCCTTGACCCGTTGGCGGTCGCATATATTGCGTGACAGGTTCAGCCACCGAGAAAAACATCAAATCAATGCCGATCCCCGCAGCAAACAGCATTGCTGCCCAACTCAGCAAACTGAATTCCGGTTTAGATTGTTCCGGTCCCAGTTTGATTGACCCAAAACGGGAAGCCGCAACAAAAACAACGAACACAATGTAAAGTGTCGCGGCCAATAAATAGTACCAACCAAAAGTTTTAGACACCCAGTTCAGTGTATTTTTTATCCAGGCACTGGTGGCATCTGTGAAAAAAAAAGTGAACAGAGAAAATGCAATAATCAGTCCGGCAGAGGTGAAAAAAACGACAGAATTCAGTGTGTCCTTCTGGGTATTTTTTGGACTGTCTTGGGTATTCATAGGCAGTTCCTGAAATTAATAGCATTAAAACAGATGAAAAGCATAATCCATATAACCTTTTGAGTTAAATATAAAATTTAAGATATCTTAAACAAAACCGCTCCCTCATTGTAAAATTATTGTAATAAAACATATTTAATTTTGATTGAACATTCAATTAAAAAAAAGTTTAATACTCCCCGAATGATTGATCTTCTGAGCATAAAATCATGCCAAAAATTGGAATACAGTCGATAAGAAAACAACAACTCATTGATGCAACATTAATCGTTGTTAATGACGTTGGAATGCAGGAAGCCACTATTGCGCAAATAGCCCGAAAAGCAGGCGTTTCTAACGGCATTATCAGCCACTATTTCAAGGATAAAAACGGGCTATTGGAAGCGACCATGCGCCATCTATTACATCAACTGGAAATGGCAGTAGCACGTCGGTTACGACTGCTCGATAATGCAACGCCTGTACAAAGATTGAAAGCCATTGTCGAAGGGAATTTTGATCCCAGCCAGATCAATAGCGCGGCAATGAAAACCTGGTTAGCATTTTGGGCCAGTAGTATGCATCAACCCAATCTGTACCGGCTACAACAAATCAATGAACGCCGTTTGTATTCCAATCTTTGTGTTGAATTTAAACGTGCCATGCTGGCAGCAGAGGCACGGCTGGCCGCACAAGGTCTTGCTGCATTAATTGACGGCATCTGGCTACGAAGAGCATTAAGCAGTAAGCCTTTTGATATAGCAGCGGCATTCAAAATTACTATTGATTATATCGAACATAAACTCGGAGCACCTGATAAGTGCTGACTTATCACCTCATGGATAGGACTCTTAAGGAGAATCTATGACCCATTTTGGATTACAAAAACTTTATATCCACGGTGCTTACGTTGATAGTACCGATCCTAATAACACCATTTTTGATGCAATTAACCCAGCTAATGGTGAAGTTATTGCTCAATTTCAGTCTGCAACAGAACAAGATGTTAATTTAGCAGTTGAAAGCGCCCATAAAGGACAGAAAATCTGGGCAGCCATGACTGCGGTGGAACGGTCACGGATCTTACACAAGGCGGTGAATATCCTGCGTGAACGCAATGATCAACTGGCTGAATTGGAAACACGGGATACCGGCAAACCCCTTTCTGAAACCCGGCAGGTTGATATCGTCACAGGTGCCGATGTGCTGGAATACTATGCGGGCCTGATCCCAGCCCTTGAGGGTCAGCAGATCCCATTACGTGAATCTTCTTTTGTCTATACACGCCGTGAACCATTGGGCATCGTAGCCGGCATCGGCGCATGGAACTACCCGATCCAAATTGCCCTGTGGAAATCAGCCCCCGCTCTGGCTGCCGGCAATGCCATGATTTTTAAACCGAGTGAAGTCACCTCCCTTACCGCTTTGAAGTTGGCTGAAATCTATACCGAAGCCGGTTTGCCAGATGGTGTTTTCAATGTCTTGACCGGAGCCGGCCATGAAGTCGGACATTATCTGGCTGTTCACCCTCAAATCGCCAAAATGTCTTTTACCGGCGGTATTGTGACCGGCAAAAAAGTGATGGCAAATGCTTCCGCTTCAACTTTAAAAGAAGTCACGATGGAATTAGGTGGCAAATCTCCGCTGATCATTTTTGATGATGCCGATCTGGATCGTGCGGCTGATATTGCCATGATGGCAAACTTTTTCAGTTCAGGTCAGGTTTGTACAAACGGGACACGCGTCTTTGTCCCCAAAGCATTACTCTCACAATTTGAAACAAAAATTCTTGAGCGTGTTAAACGCATCCGAATAGGTTCACCTCTTGATCCCAGCACTAACTTTGGTCCGTTGGTAAGTTTTCCACATATGGAGTCGGTTTTACGCTATATCGAAAGCGGTAAAAACAGCCATGCCCGCCTGCTTTGTGGTGGCGAACGTCTGATGGAAGGCGAATTGGCGAAAGGGGCATTTGTTGCACCGACAGTATTC
This sequence comes from Xenorhabdus sp. SGI240, assembly GCF_040081915.1. Taxonomy (NCBI): domain Bacteria; kingdom Pseudomonadati; phylum Pseudomonadota; class Gammaproteobacteria; order Enterobacterales; family Morganellaceae; genus Xenorhabdus; species Xenorhabdus sp. SGI240. The sequence goes on along the minus strand of NZ_JBEBMB010000007.1, from coordinate 74,255 downwards.
AGTGACTGTACCGATGATATGTTGATTACACAGGAAGAAATCTTTGGGCCAGTGATGTCTATCCTGGCTTATGAAACGGAAGATGAAGTCATTGTCCGAGCCAATAACACCCATTATGGCCTGGGCGCAGGATTAGTCACTCAAGATCTTTCCCGCGCACATCGCGTGATCCACCAGCTAGAAGCCGGAATTTGTTGGATCAATACCTGGGGAGAATCTCCGGCAGCCATGCCTGTCGGTGGCTATAAACATTCTGGTGTTGGCCGGGAAAATGGGCTGGTCACACTACAAAACTACACACAAACCAAATCAATACAGGTGGAATTAGGCAATTTTGAATCCCTATTTTAATCCACGCCTGAAACAGAGGAGATAACAATGGTTTTTGATTACATTATTATCGGTGCTGGTTCAGCGGGTAACGTGCTTGCAACTCGTTTAACGGAAGATGCCAATGTATCGGTCCTGCTGCTGGAAGCAGGTGGACCCGATTACCGATTCGACTTCCGTACTCAAATGCCAGCGGCGCTGGCATATCCCTTGCAGGGAACCCGTTATAACTGGGCTTATGAAACCGATCCCGAACCCCATATGAATAACCGACGCATGGAATGTGGACGCGGTAAAGGGCTGGGTGGATCTTCACTCATCAATGGCATGTGCTACATCCGTGGCAATGCACTGGATTTTGATCATTGGGCAACACAATCTGGGCTGGAAGACTGGACTTATCTTGATTGTCTTCCCTATTTCCGCAAAGCGGAATCAAGAGATATTGGCGCAAATGACTATCATGGTGCAGACGGGCCTGTCAGTGTCACGACACCCAAAGCAGAAAATAATGAACTCTTTCACGCAATGGTAGAAGCAGGTGTTCAGGCGGGTTATCCACGTACTGCCGATCTGAATGGCTATCAACAAGAAGGCTTTGGGCCGATGGATCGCACCGTGAACCCTAAAGGACGCCGTGCCAGCACAGCCCGTGGCTATCTGGATCAAGCACGTTCACGCCCCAATCTCACTATCATGACTCATGCGTTGACTGATACCCTCGAATTCGCAGGCAAAACCGCCGTTGGTGTCAATTTTTATCAAGGTAATAGCGCAACCTTAACCCGGGCAAAAGCACGTAAAGAAGTTTTGCTCTGTGCTGGCGCGATCGCCTCTCCACAGATTTTGCAACGTTCAGGTATTGGTCCCGAAGAAATATTAAACGAACTTGGTATCTCTGCGGTGCATGTCTTGCCAGGCATTGGGCAAAACTTGCAAGATCACCTTGAAATGTACTTGCAATATGAATGCCTCAAACCCATTTCTCTTTATCCGGCATTGAAATGGTATAACCAACCTCAAATTGGCGCTGAATGGCTATTCAAAGGAACAGGTATTGGTGCCAGCAATCAATTTGAAGCAGGTGGTTTTATTCGTACTGATGAAAAATTTGCCTGGCCAAATATTCAATTTCATTTCCTGCCCGTTGCCATTAATTACAATGGCAGTAATGCCATCAATCAACATGGTTTTCAGGCTCATGTCGGATCTATGCGTTCCCAAAGCCGTGGTCGGGTGAAAATTAAGTCACGAGACCCGCGTCTGCATCCCAGTATTTTATTCAACTACATGTCAACAGAACAGGATTGGCAAGAATTCCGCGCAGCTATTCGTATTACACGGGAAATTATGGCACAACCTGCGCTGGCACCCTATTGTGGGCGTGAAATCAGTCCCGGTGTTGAAAATCAGTCAGATGAGCAGTTAGATGCTTTTATTCGTGAACATGCCGAAACTGCATTTCACCCATCATGCAGTTGCAAAATGGGGACTGATGAAATGGCGGTCGTGGATGGTCAAGGACGCGTGCATGGCATTGAAAATCTACGTGTTATCGATGCCTCTATTATGCCAACCATTATTACCGGTAATTTAAATGCCACGACAATCATGATGGCTGAAAAGATTGCTGATAAAATCAGGGGAATTTCTCCTCTGCCACGCAGCCAGGCAAAATATTATATTGCCAATGATGCTCCCGTCCGCCCATAGGCAAAAACGTTGATCAATAAAAAGCGGGGGGGTTTATCACAATATCTGATCGTTGGGAGCATGACCTGATAGCAACAGGAGAGACAGTTAGCCTCTCCTGTTATTTCTCGTTCTTACCCTATGACAGAGTTGGAGTTAGGCAACAAAAGCGGCTGTTCGGCCTTAGCCGGTTGTATATTTTGCTGTAGGTGTTCGTAAACACCGCCCATATCAGGGAATGAAGCCATCGCCTCGCTCAACTTCACCAGACTCGGGCTTTCCGCCTCTGAAACAGTAGTGACGGTATGAGCAGCAATATTTGGATTTGGTTGCCTACTGGCCCAAGATAAATCCATCAACATATCTCCTTGCTTACTCATGCTCTCGACGAGATGTGCCACATTAATCGCCGACGAAGTCCCTTCAAAATTGATATGCAAATGCTGATGAGATTTGGCCTGGTTACCAAATACCTGACGCACCACCAATGCTGTTCCATTACCGGAGTCAGTCAACATCAGATCATCATCGCGTCGGTTAACGAGGATACTTTTCGGATTCGCTATCGGTAAGATCAGACGATCTAAAGACTGTTCCGGATCGTCATTGTCGATGATCACTGTACGGTAGTGAGTCCACATCTCTTTGCTGAATCGATAGGTATCATGATTGGCTCCGCCATACAGCACCAGACTATCGACACCATCGATGATCGGTAACGTTAGATTATCACTGTTCTCACCGCCTTGAAGTAATAGGGATGACCTGATTCTCCCTATTCCAATGGATTTATTGAGCATTTTTACCCCAAGGCTATCGCTCTGGTATAACTCCTGAGTCATCGGGTTATACACATATGCCGCCTTATTTTTGGCGTCGATTCCCAGGAAGCGCAGATTACCTGAGACGGGAATGCCCTTGCCTGAAAATACCTGACCGCTATCAACATCAAACCAGTCTTGCATATTGTTATTTTGTAAGGTCAGTACCCCTTTGGCATTCCACCGAGCGGCAAGTTCAGTGAGTGCCTGTGACAAATTAGCCGCATTGTTCTGATGCCACTCTTTATCAACACCAACTAACCGCAATTCACCATTATTAGCTCGTACCAATATCTCACCCTTGACGGTGATCAGACGCATTCCGGCATCGACCGGTTGTGCTGCCTTAAGAGACAACTCAGGTGTCAACTCACTGGCAACGGGAAGTTGTGCCGAAGCATTAAGTACAAGGCCAGAACCAAAGGCAGTAGCCAATGCATTCGTAGTCATAGCAGGTTGGTGATATAACTTACCACTTTCCGGTTCAAAGAGCCGCGCAACGGTGCCATCAGCGTCGAATCCCAGGAACTGTAGCGATTTATCCTGTAGTGCTGCTGAAGCCACGACCACTTTTCCATTGTGATACCACACGGGCAACACGCTTTTGCCATCGGTGCCCTTGACTCCAAACACCGCCAGAGTGGTCCCACCATTTGTGACACCAGCCAGATCCTGCCACCAGTGTGTACGCCCCTTGAGCCAATGCTCGTTAACCGCTTCGTAGTTGAGCTGTCCCAATGCATCAAGTTGCGCTACACGTCCATCCTCAGTGATGGCAAGCAGGTTACCATTCAGGTTGACTACGTTGGCTAACGGTGGTGTGTTGATGCGCAAGGCAGTGGGTTGATTAGCGTCAAGAACAGCCTGACCTGGGCCTTCCTGACGGAACAAAGCATTCTGCTCTTTACTGTAGAAGAAGAACACTTCCGTACCTGCGGGACGGGAAATCGTGCCCGCTAACACAAGGTCAGCCGGGATCTGCCAGGCACTGCGGGTCTGTTCATGCTCTTTAAAGTACAAGGTTTGTTCTTTCGGTGGTGCCAGATTAGGTTTAATCAGTGTTCCATCGCTGGTGCGTACCCAGTAGCGATGGGCCACACCAGCCGCATCCGTACCGAATAGGGTGACCAACTCGGCACTGGTCGGTTGGATCAGCCGCGCGCCCAGTGTATACACCGAAGTCTCACGTTGAGTGCTATTGCTCTCGTAACCTCGAAGTATAGTCTTAAGCTCGTCACTATGCCGATCTCTGTTTGCCGAAAGCCGGAGTAACTTATCATCACCCACCACGCTAACTAACTCCATGCGGTCACCGATGATCCGGTAGCTCAACTCAGCTTCTCTCTCCTCCAACTGATAACGGCGCGCCAGGTAGACTGCATCACCTTCTTGCCATAACCGACTAATCCTGCCTGCATTCTGGTTGAACCATGGCTCAAACTGCGCGTTAACTTGTCCAGTGGCAATGTCTACCCGCCACGCGACCGCGTTATCGGCGTCGTAGAAATAAGCATAGTCACCCATCACCGCCCCCAGTTGGGCATGTTTAGCTTGCTCGTGAGGAGTATCGGTGAATAGCATCCGCTTCCTGGAGACGTCATAGAAAGCCCGACCAACATCATGCCCGTTGTGATTGTAGTTCTCCACTACCACATACTGCCCGTGCAACTGATGCGCCTTGGCCAGCAAATTGAGATGTTGCTCAATTTGCTGGCCGGGCACTTGCCACTTGCCCGCATCTTCGCTTATCACCTGCGTTGTCAGATTGGAAAAATCGACTTCACTCACTTCATTTTTGCCGTTGACTACCAATATTTGACCATTCTGAGAGGGATCGAGTTCGACCACGACGCCACCGACTACCAATCGGCTCTTCGAGACGCTGAGAGTATCACTGGCGAGTTGGCTGCTATCGATGATCCAGCGCGACGGAACATTGCTGCTGCCATCCGCGTTGGAGACGTCACTGATGAGCTTCACACTGGTGCCTTCATTCAACCCGATCAGGTATTCACCACCGGCACCTTTAATCTCGTAATGCAGATAGCCGTGCAGTTCTTTAGGAAGCTCAGGCACTATCAGTTTCCTGTCGTGTTGATCGAGCACGACTTCGATCGGTGTTGCTACATACTCCTGATGGATCCTGCGGATCGTTGCTTCTCCCGGGAAGATGTAGAAATCGTAATCGAAGCGTTTATCCTCTTCGAGTCTGCGAATAACATCAAAACCCGTATCATGCCGCGTTGTTGCCCCGGGAAGTTGCATATATTCGTACTTGATGAAGGACTTAGGTGTCCCCGGCAGGATTAATACGTTACTGTCACTGTGCTCGAGTTTATGAGAGACATCCTTGTAGCCGATGCCGCTACGGACTTCAATCGCCTGGCTGCGATCATGAACTATCCTGGGAAAATCGCCGATCCAGAAGAAATAATTGATTTTTCCTGAACCAGTAGAGCCTGAATGGGTGCGATAAATATACTGGCTGTCAAAATCAATCTGATTATTGCGCAGATCCAACGTTTTAATCACAGCCCCGGCTAATGGTATCAGCACCTTTTTCTCACTGTCATACCGGTAACCATTGCCCTTGTAGGCTTTGTCGAGCATATCGAAGTAACGGCCCACCGCTTTTGCATCCTCAGCAACGGCACCAAACGCTTGCGCCAGCGCAGTAAAGCCCACGGCAAGCCCGCCAAGGATCACGCCGGCACCACCCAGTACAGCTGAGGCCGTCGAGGCACCAACCAGCCCGGCACCCACCCCGGCAGTACCTGTCACGAAGCTGGCCGAATCGAACGCCAGCTGGGTTCCGAACACGGCCTTCTGGGTATCCGTTTCGGCATGGGCTAGCTCATAGGCATCCAACCCAACCAAGGCTCCACCAAGCAGCACACCTATGCCTTCATTGGCAGTATGAGCCAGAGTTGAAGAAAACTGATTGAGCGAGGTTTCAGCAACTATCACTTCACCGCGTAATGCCGTTCGCACCAACTTGATTACGTTGGTGACATCGTTCACGCCTGCGTGGATCATCTGGGCGTAGTTCAGGTAACTATGGATCTTGAGTGCCGTGGCCAGATCAGGCGAAGCGTTCCCGTGTGCCGCATCATTGCGCTTCTTGTCGGCAAACCACTGGATTAGCGTCTGTACTGCAAATCCGGCATTCAGTCCATCAACCGGAGCTGCTTCACCGCCAACGCCATTGAATCGTAACTGGCCGCGTTCAAGGTTAAAATGCTTGCCCAGCGTGAGCATATGTTCATCGACGAAATGGCGGAATTCGAAAAAAGTGGCATCGTTACTGCTCACCAAACGCGTCTCTTCCAGGTGATCGCGATTGATGAATTGGACACTGTAACGACCCTCCCCTTGTTCCTCAATACTGCCAATGACTGGCATCCAACGCGAGTCAAGCTTATTTTCCTGAGCCAGCGCTGTCATGGCCTTATCGAATTTTGCTCCCCACTGTTCACTATCAAGGGTAGCCAATGCGGTGCGTAACTGAGTATCCTCGTCAATGTTCACTTGGGCATTGACGGCTTGCTTGACCCACTGGCGTTGTTCTATCACAGTGGCAAGTTCGTCAGGACGGGTCAAATCAGCAACATCTAAGCCATTGTCTACGGGTACTCTTGCCATCTTGACAGGATCGATCTCCACCAGATTGAAGGTAGGCGCAGACTTACTACCAAACGCACTATAGTGAACAGCCAAGCCACGCTTCACTAAGTGTTTTTCCATAGCACGTAAAAAATTGGCTGAGTTATCGAATGCAAAAATCCCGAAATTGGGATCATAGAAATAGTAACGATGCCCTTTAGCGCCGACAGTACTCCCCACCATCATGGCATGGTTTTGGGTATTGAGAGCGAACGTCGAAGTTCCAGTCGCTTCCTGCAACAAAGAAACAACCTTAGACAAGGTAACCTTCTCTTCCAGCGCTTTTGACGCTTGACTGGCCTCAACATTAAAGTGCAGCCTGACCAGACTGTTTTTTAGCAGCGTGGAACTGCCTGCCTGAGGGGAAGCTGCGGCAAAGAAGAGTTTTTCCACCAGACTATTGATACGTGCTTCACCCCCGCTGGCTAGTGCTACCGCCATAGCTCTGACCAGGGGATAACAGCGACCACCAGATGCGTCTCCAACCAATGACAGATAAAAATCTTGGGGTATCAGACGACTGAAGCTGCTACCGGCACGCTGAAAGTCCTCGCTGAACACCGCTGTCTGTTTCAATATTTTGTCGATATATTCAGCCCGGCTAACTTCAGTGATGCGAGCGCTCAAAGCCCCTCGCTGTTTAGGGGTAAGCGGGCTGTCAAGAAACAGTTTTTTCATCTCCAGGATTGACATTCCATCGTTAAAACCTGGAATAGTCGTATCCTGAACGTTCTGCAAGCCATCGGAAAATTCAGGACTCATCGGCCCACTTCGCTGGTAAGCTTCGGCAATAGCATAACGCTCGCCCACGTTATAATCGCGTTCCTGCCCGCCGCCTTGGATAGAGGTATCATCAATCCGCACTACCGCATCTATACCGTTTTTGGACTTGATCTGCTGCCATAACCAGCTTTGTTCCACGGAAAACACCTCACGCAAAACTGAATCGTATTGCTCCTTGTAGTGATCCAGCGTGATATTGATATACCTTATCTTTTCATCAATCCGAGAAATCTCAGAACGGTCTCTGGTTTTTCTTCGATTTTCATAGAGTTTATTCCGGCTATCCACCAACGGCTGAGTATCTGCTCCGATCGCAACCTGGACCCGGTCACGCAACCCAATCCATCCAGCAATTGCCGGATGATGGGGAGAAAATTCTCCCTGTTCATATACACCCTCAGAGATCCCTTCAACTGACACATTAAAGTGTGTGGCCGCATTTTTCAGTTTTTGATGGATCTTCTCACGATAAGTGGCGAATTGGGCCTTGCTACGCTCAGTCGTCTGACTGTCAGCGTCCTGAATCAATAGGGGTTCCTCACCACGACGCAATGTCGGCCAGATATTCAGACCGTCCCGTTGATACTCCTGGCGCTGGAATACCAATTGCCATTTACCCTCAACGTATTGCATGTATGCCGCTGCGAGACCTTCGGCGGTGTTTGCTACCTGATAATCCTTAAAGTCCACTGCCATGACCACGTTATCATATAGCAACGAACTGTTGACCCGTCCGTCGTGATAGACCCGGTAAGTATCAGCATCAAGATCGGTCACCACCAGTGAACAGCCTGACAACGATCCCGTGAACAGAAAACTTCCCGGAATTGCATACTTAGGAATATCTACATAAGCTGGCAACGTATTAGCCTGGTTTGCACCGTTGTAGCCAAGGAAATAGGCTGGCACGCTGTCAGCATCACTCCCGGCTATCTCATTCGGGCTTCGATCCGCGTATTCAATCTCATATAAGCCTGACTTAATTTTCACCAATTTGGCATCTCCCTCTGCCGGAAGCCGCCCTGCTCTGACCAGTGTCTCGGCACTGATAGTGTTGGATTTTGCAAATAATTCAGGATTGATAGCAAACTGCCGGATATTCGCGCTACCCTGACGGGGTATCGCCTGAGCGGAAACAAGCAGCGATAGGTAGCTGTTATTGGGCATGACAATTCTCCTTATAAAAAAATCCTACTGATGATCTTTACGGGGTTACTTTTTCTTTCATCTGCAAGGCCCACAGCCGGGCGTAAAGCCCGTCTAAGGCGAGCAATTGCTCGTGGCTGCCCTGCTCAACGATTTGCCCCTGATCGAGTACTAAAATCCGATCAGCATGGCGCAAGGTATTTAGGCGATGAGCAACACTGATCACAGTGCGGCCTTGAGCAATGTGCTGCAAGTTAGCTATCACCGCTGCTTCCGATTCATAATCCAAGGCACTTGTGGCCTCATCCAGCAGCAGAATGCCTGGATTCGTTAGCAAGGCCCGGGCCAGAGCGATACGCTGACGCTGTCCACCAGACAAGAGCACGCCCTTCTCACCAACCTGCGTGTTGTATCCCTGTGGCAAGCTGCGAATAAACTCGTCTGCCCCAGCCAACGTTGCTACCTGAATCACTTCAGCCTCACTGGCTTGCGGTCGACATTGACGGATGTTTTCTGCGACCGATCCTGAAAACAGCAAACTCTCTTGTGGTACGACACTCATGTTGCGACGCAGCTCCACCGGATCCGCAATCGCTAAGTCGATGCCATCCACTAATACTTGTCCGTGCTGGGGAATATAAAGGCGCTGTAACAACCGCGTCAGGGTGGATTTACCCGAACCTGATGGCCCTGTAATACCAACAAATTCACCGGGACTCATTTCGATATTGAGGTTACGCAATACTTCCTGACCTTCCTCGCTGTAGCGAAAGCGTACACCTCTGAAACTCACCCCTCCTTGTAATCTGGGGATTGAAGCCAGACCTCCGCTACCGTTTTCTCCCTCTTCATCGAGGATGTCACCGAGCCGGTTCAATGAGATTAAAGTGTGTTGAAAGTCCTGCCAGACCTGAGCTAAGCGCAGGATCGGTTGGGTAACGTGCTCCGACAGCATATTAAAGGCCACCAGCTCCCCCAGACTGAGTTTTCCCTCCATCACCATAATAGCTCCCCACCACAGTAGCAGGGCGGAGGTCAGTTTCTGGATCAGCCCTATCCCCTGTCCGGCGAGGAGTCCTACTACTTTGGCGCGAAATGAGGCACGGACAAACGCAGATAGCTGGCGCTCCCAACGGCGCGAGAAACCCGCCTCAGTAGCGCTGGTCTTAATCGTTTCAATGCCGGTCACTGATTCGATCAGGAAAGCCGTGTTGTCAGCCCTTAACTCATATTCCCGCAATACCCTGGTACGCAGCACAGGTCCAACAACCATCCAGAACAGGAAATAGAGCACCAGAGAGCCGAGCACCAGCCATGTTAGCTCAGGGGCATAGAAGAACATCACCGCCACAAACAAGCCGACAAAGGCCAAATCCAGTACCATTGTCAGTGCCGAACCGGTAAGAAACTGTTGTATCTGGCTCATTTCGCGCACTCTGGCGATGATTTCTCCCGTTTGACGCTGCCGGAAATAATCCAATGGCAGGGTGATTAAATGCTGATAGAGACGACTGGAAAGCTCAGAATTGACTTTACTGGCAAGATTAGCGAACAGCCAGGAGCGGAGAAAACGATAAACAGGCTCGCACACGGCCAGGATAAGCATGGCAAATCCCAGCACCTGTAAGCTTGACAGGCTGCGACTGACCAGAACCCTATCGATCACATTCTCGAACAACATAGGGGTGACTAAGGCAATCAACTGTAGCATCAAAGACACGAGGAGCACGTTTCTAAACTGGGCGGCATGTTTACGAATGGAAGGTATAAACCAGCTAAAGCCGAATTTCTGTCGTTTCGGTTGCTCGACTGCCTCCGCCAGTAACACAACCCTGCCTTGCCAATGGTCAGCAAGAATAGTCCGGGGATAATGTTTCTCTTTACTCAAGTCTGGCTGATACAAGACAACAAACTCACCTTCAACCCTTTCCAGTACTAACCAACCCTGTTCTGTATCCAATAAGACAGGCAGGGGAAGGTGTTCGAGACGGCTCATATCTGTGGTGATATAGCGAGCCCTCAATCCGATCCACTGGGCACAACGGCAAAGGTCTTGGTAGTCTGTGTTCCCCTGGGTACGGGCGAGACGGTGACTCAATAACTTCGGCTCCACTGCCACATTGAAATGGCGGGCGGCGTAGGCCAGAGCCAAAAGACCACTATCTACGACTGTGGACTCGTCTCCGCTAAATGACCCTAATCGGGTAGATTCGATAGCTGGCATTATCGTTCCTTCAAGGCTTCGGACTGGTACTGTTGCAGCGGACTGATCAGGTAGTCGATTACCCGTCTATCCCCGGTACGGATTTCGGCGGTAACACTCATACCTGCTTGTAATGGGACTTCACGCTCATCCACTGCAACAGAGGTTCGTTCCATTCGAACCCGTGCCGGGAATACCAGCCCCAGTTGCTCATCCTTAACTGCATCCTTAGAGACATGAGCCACCTTGCCCCGTACGGTGCCATAACGGGTATAAGGGAAAGCATCGACCTTAATTTCCACCGGCTGACCTGCGTGCACAAATCCCACATCCTTGTTCAACACCATCACTTCGGCTTCAAACAGGGTATCATCAGGTACGATCACCATCAGTTGTTGGGCCGATTGCACGACGCCCCCCAGCGTGTGGATCGCCAATTGCTGCACCACCCCATCAACCGGTGCCCGCAGGGTATACAAGCGCAACCTTTCACGCGTTTTAATTAACTGCTGTGCCATAACAGCGATTGCGGCCTGTGCTTCATTCAACTGGTCATAATATTCACGGTTGATCTTCGCCAGATAGCGCTCTCGGCTTTCCTGCAATCCCTGATATTGCTCTTCAAGGACAGCCAATTCGGCATGTTGTTGAGAAAGAGAACGTTCTACCTCCAGCCTTTCTTTCTCTTGCCCCAGTAGCTCAACTTTTGATAGCAGCTTTTTGGCAGCCAGGAGCCGGTGCGCTTCAAGACGTACCTTGATATTGGCTGCAAGATGCTCCAACGCGGAGATGTCGGCACGACGGGCGGACTGGTTCGCCTGGTTAACCTTCATTTCGCCAGCCAGACCGTTTAGATTGGCAATCACTTCTTTCCAGATACTCGCCAGATGCTCCCTCGCTTGCATGGCCTGGGCTGGCGGGATATTTTGCGGAACGACAAAATTTTCGATAGGGGCATCGGTCAGCAGGGCCTGTAACCTCGTCTGCTCCAACTGTTTGACGTTAATCTGCTCCTGCAACTCCTTCAATTCAGCTTCAACGCCCAGGGTGTTGAGTTTAATAAGTACATCTCCCGCTTTTACTTTCTGGCCGTCACGAACCAATATCTCGGCAATTTCGCCAGCCTCAACAGGCTGAATCACCTTCGAATTGCTGGATACAAGTAATTTCCCCACAGCATTAGCATGGATATCCAGACGACCAACCATTGACCAGATCAAAGCGATTAGCAGTAACAGAGTCAGTGCCCCCGCCGTCAGCCTTGCCCAAGGTGCCGGAGGGCGTTCGACGATCTCCAGATAGCCAGGCTGAAACTCGTACTCGTCACGGGTACGCTTCGGTGCCTCGGGTGCACAACGTTCTTGACGCCAGGCCAAAAATACGGTTTTCAGATGCTTGAACGACATCACACCACCTCCTTGCGTAATGCCTGTTGCAACTGCCACAGTCTGGCGTAGCAACCTCCCTTAGCCAGCAGCTGGTGATGGCTGCCCGATTCAGTGATCCGGCCCTGTTCTAACGTGATTATGCGGTCACAATCACGCACTGTAGACAAGCGGTGAGCAATGGTGATAACGGTGCGTCCCCGGGAAATCTCAGCCATATTGGCCTGGATTAAGGCTTGAGACTCATCATCAAGGGCGCTTGTCGCCTCGTCAAAAATCAGGATACTGGGGTTAGCCATCAATGCCCGAGCGATAGCAATGCGTTGGCGCTGCCCCCCGGACAGAGAGCTACCCGCTTCAGCCAGCACGGTGTCATAACCCAGAGGCAACTGAAGGACAAAATCATGAGCACCCGCTAATTTGGCAGCGGCTATCACTTCCTCCAACGAAGCGGTGGGATCCTTGAGTGCAATGTTATGGCGCACACTGCGCTTGAACAGGTAATTCTCCTGCAACACAACCCCGATCTGGCTACGCAGGCAGGTGGGATTGAGTTGATGTAGAGGAATGCCATCGAGCAAGATCTCTCCTCCGTCTGGCGCATAAAGTCTTTGTAGCAGGCGGGCCAGGGTACTTTTTCCTGAGCCGGAAGGACCGACTATTCCCAAAGACTCGCCAGCCCTGATATGCAGAGTTATCCCTTTCAGTACAGGCTCTTGGTCGGGTTGGTAACGGAACACCAGATTACGCAGCTGTAAATCACCGTTGAGCGGCTTCCGGGGATAAATATCTCCCTGTACCTGCTCAACAGGCAGGTTGAGCATGTCGCCAAGTTTGTCAACAGCGACTCTGGTCAGGACAAACTGCTGCCACAGGTCGATCAACTTAGCGATAGGTTGGCTGATGTGTGACACCATCATATTGAACGCGATTAGCTGACCAATGGTGAGTTCCAGAGCAATAACCATATTCGCCCCTAACCAGATAATCCCGACACTCGTTACCTTCTGTAGCAACATCACTCCGTGGCTGACGAAGCTATTAAGAACCTGAGTACGAAAACTGGCTTCAACCATATTTGCGGTCTGGGATTCCCAACGCCGCTGCATATTGGGTTCCACCGCCAGACTTTTGATGGTTTCGACACCGCTAACGGATTCGTTCAAAAAGGAGGTATTGCAGGCCGCAGTCTGGAACTGCTGTTCAATCCGCTGTTGCAGCGGTTTTGAACTCAGCCAGGCCAACAAGAAATAGAGTGGTAATAACGCTAACACTACGCAAGTCAGAGGCAATGACAGCCAGGCCATTACCCCGAAGAAGACAAAGGTGAATGCAACATCCACACATAAGGTCAGCATAGAGCCAGTCAAAAAGTCACGAATACTGTCAAGCTCTTGCACCCGAGTGATGATAGAGCCTACCTGACGGTGCTTAAAGTAGAGCAGAGGCAGACCCAGCAAATGCCGGAAGAGTTTAACGCCCAAGGCAATATCGATGCGGTTAGCGGTATGAGCGAACAAGTATTCACGTAATCCTCGGAGTATCACCTCGAACACCCCTGCCACGATTAGCACTATCACCAGCACATCCAGGGTGGACAATGCCCTGTGTACCAACACTTTGTCCATCACGACCTGGAAAAGCAAAGGTGCAACAAGAGCAAGTAGTTGCAGCATCAGGGAGAAAATCAGCACCTCACCGAGGAGGTGGCGGTGATGAATAAAGGCAGGAATAAACCAGGAAACATCGAACCTGTGGCACCCCTCCCGCAGCTGGATCACTTCGCAACTCCACCTGGCTTCAAGCTCATCAATAGGAAGTACTTCAGGTGAAGCGGAATAAGGAGACTGGATCAGAGCCTGATCAGGAGAGAGGCGTACTAATACAACAAATCCTCCCTGCTTGTCTCGAAAGGCCAAAGGTAACTGTTTTGGTGTCAGCTTATGGAATTTTAAACGGCATAATGCCATATCAACATTATGTATTTTACCGTATTCTTTGACTGCAAATTTCAGCTTGCTATCAGAGGATAAAGAAGGCGTTTCTTGAGCTTCACCTTTAATCAACTGCAACAATAATCGACAACAGTCAAGGGCAGAAGACAACGGATCGGTAGATATATTGTCCTTATCAATCGTAGCACCCATCATGTGATTCCATTCTCATGTTATTGGAAAAATAAACATATTCGTAAGAGGGTTAATCTAAATTCATTAACGATATCTCTATGGCTGTGAAAAAAAATTTCGCATAGTCAAGATAACCAAGAAATATGATAACCCCAGGTAATACTTATCAATACTATAATCATTATCAATTTCAATCCAGAAAAATAATTTCCTTTTAAATCAATGAATTAATTTAAAATGGTCATGTTTGTTATTGGCTTGTTTCCTATTTTTTCCTGTTTTGTATCTAAATATGGTGCAATAAATAAACCTCGAAGAGAGACTATTTATTGGCAGGAACATCCATGAAAAATATAAGTCAGCAATAATCATCATGTCCTGCTACAGGAAACTATATAACATCTCCTTGTACCAGATAGGTTGGATATATGGCGATGATTAAACAACGATTGAATGCCCTTCTTCATTACATTGATGAACATATCGATACACATATAGATGGAGAAAGTTTGAGTAACATTGCAGCTTGTTCTAAATATCACTTTCACAGATTGTTTTCTGCAACTTATGGTATCGGTGCTGCTGCATATATCAGGCAAATTCGATTGAAAAGAGCGAGTTATAAGTTGGCGTATAACGATGATTCAGTAATAGATATTGCTCTTGCATGTGGATATGAAAGTCCGGAGGCATTCTCCAGGGCGTTCAAAAGTTCAGTTGGTCAAAGTCCTATTGAGTTCAGAAAAAAACCTGATTGGTCTGTCTGGCACAGACACTACCAAATCATAAATAATATTAGGACTAAAATGATGAATGAGAAATTATCTCCTGTTGAAGTAAAAATCGTCAATTTTCCAGAAACCACCGTGGCAGTTATGGAACATAAAGGTTCATCATCAAATATTGGCAATACAATTAGGGCGTTCAAAGCGTGGAGAATAACGAATAAGTTATCCCCAGAGCGTCACCGAACTTTTAATTTTGTTTATGCAGATCCCGCAAACATTGACCCGCAAGAATATCAGTTTGATTTGTGTGTAGAAGTTTCACCAAAGTTTGCGGTTAAGAATGCAAGAATTGCATTAAAAACAATCCCATCAGGAAAATGTGCTTATATTAGATACACAGGCTCAGATGAGGGAATCACCTCCATAGTCAATCATTTGTATACAAATTGGTTATCGGAACACAATCAGGAAGTTCGGGATTTCCCGCTCTTTTTTGAACGCGTAAAGTTGTTCCCAGCTGTGACTGAAGCCGAAGCCGTCACTGATATTTACCTGCCTCTGGCATAAGACACCTTGCAAGTTATTGCTACATTAGCCTGTCGTATATTGGCTTAATGATAGCTCCAGTCTCTTAATCAGACATCTTCGATTAAGAGACTGGCTACTCTATTTTAATTCAAAAAAACAGTTTAAAAAACGAACTAACATTTCCCTGGTGTGGGCGAGTAACATTTTAATTCAAAATAATGAAAATAATTTGTCCACATAGAAGGAGAAGAGTCTCTCTAATCTAACGTCCAGACAAAGTATAAATTTTATCTTATGTTTTGATGATGAAATTAATACACCAGACAAATATCAAAATCAACACATAAAAACACAAATGTTGATTTTAATGGTGAATACGTGTGTCATTATTTAAGGATGAATAAACAAAAAAACAAATAAATAAAATTAACCCATTGATATTGTTAAATATTATTCAAATCAGAATATATCTGTTCTTAACAGCAAGGAAAAAATCAAGAATATTATTTACCTTATGTATAGCATGGTTATTAAGCGCTAAGTTGTATAAATATTCATATGATACATCTATGTGATAAGGCCGTTTTCTCCATATCCGAACCTTTCTTCCATTATGTCTCCAATGATTATCCAATTATCCAAACTCTCTCTATTCGATTCTTTGATATGAAACTGTTGCAGTTTTGGATCGAAACATAGCTTTGGATTGTTACTCGTGTAATTACCTCTCCTGATTATTAATAAATCTCCTGAATTATGTTTGCCTGATAAATCATCCTCAAGTAAAACGGCAACAATATTAGGCCCTGTACCAAAATAATAAGTCAGTTGCCGTCCAACCATCAGGGAGCCTATCTTACTGACCAAAAATTCAGAAGTAATACATTCAGATTGCATAAATAACGGAACAGCACAGGGATTCATATTCCCTTCATAAGAAATGGTTCCATCCAAACGCTCTTTTTCTGCGATATCAGTTGATTCTATTTCACTATATGATATGCCAAAGAAATTGGAGATTTTTTGTATTGTGGAAGAGTGAACGTTTTGAACCCTATCTTCTAAGATGTTATAGATAGTCGTACGATTAAGATTTGTTTGCTCACAGAGCGATACTCTTGTTTCCCCTCTGGAATCGAGTAAATATTGCAAGTTTTTTCTCAGGTGTTCCATTTTTTTCTTCTTATACATACTCACGCCCGGAAATTTATAACTATATAATTTATATTATTTTTTAGACTAAACTCTTTTTGTAAGCGCAGGAAAGGGTGAAAACCACTCTTGCTATTGAACAGTAAAAGTGATAACAGTTTTTTCTTGGGTAGAATCATTTAATATATACCCGATAAACTTCAAGCTGCAATCCGCAAGACGGCGCAAGGCCTTATATTTCCCCGCTGCGCGGGGAAATATAACACGCATCTTGAAGTTGGATTAGTATAGAAAATATTAATCGGGTAAGTTATCTTTTTGGAAAGATGAGCAAAAATAGATAATAAATAGCACCAAAGCAGACAAAAACAGATGAAACATGACTTGCAGCGATATTTTAAATTTCAACTTAACAATTACCGTGGAAAATTAACCTTGATGAATATGGAATCAATACAAGTAGAAATATATAAATACAAACGTCCTTATTGACAATGAATAAACTAACAATTATTTGAGATAGAGATGAGTTTATCCTATAAAAATAATGAACCCTATTTCAAGGGGCTAATTGCCATGATGGAACATCTCAGCGATCCTTGGGGTATTAAGGATTTGGATTCCAGACATATCTATATGAATAAAGCGGCTTATCTTTACACCAACACACCAGAATACTTTGATATTGAAGGTAAGTTAGACTGTGAATTTCCAACTGATTGGTCTGACGACCAATTTTCACAAGATCTCAAAGAGCATGACCGGAGAACCGAGGAAGCAAAAGATAGAGTTTCCATTATCGAAACACATTATTGGTACGGGAAAAACAGTTTGGCTCCTTTCATCAGTGAAAAATTTCCCGTATATAACGATGAAAAAGAATGTATCGGGATAGTCTGGAATGCTAAACCATTAAGTAGCTTCTCTCCCTTAAAATACATTAATCGCCACAAACCCAGCACACTCACTACAGAAGCAACCACAAACCTGTTTACTCGTGGTGAGCTGGATATTATCTTCTTCATGCTGCAAAGACGCTCAAATAAGGAAATTGCCCAAATATACAACGTTAGCCACAAAACGATAGAAAATAGAGTTTATAACATCTATCAAAAAGCGAACGTTCATTCACTCCAGCAATTTGAGGAGTTTTGCAGACACTTACAATTAGATAGCTATATACCAGAACGTCTAATTGAAAAAGGCGTTCTATTTCTCTAAAGAAGTCAAAAATGATGGGAGTATTAAAAATTGAGCACTGCCCACTAAAGCGAGTACCACAAACACAACGTGTATCACTGTTAAGCGTGGCTATTGTGCATATGGGCATGTTGACAGCATTAGATCAATTTATGCTTGGAGCTGTACTCGGTGACTCTATGGCTTTGATCGATGCCTTTATTGCTATTTTCATCGGCAGCCTGATCTTTGGCATTGTCACGTTTGGACTCGGTTTTGCGGGAATGCGCGAAGGCTTATCCGGCAGCCTGTTAGCCCGGTGGTGTGGTTTTGGCCGCATAGGATCTGTATTAATTGGCCTCGTAGTTGCAATCAGCTTATTAGGCTGGTTTGGTATCCAAAACGCCATTTTCGCCCATTCCCTTAATTTTGCCTCCGGCGATAGACTCGGGTTTGCTTGGTCAGCAGCTTTCTCCGGCACTTTGTTGACAACACTGGTCGCCTTTGGCTTTAAGGCATTACGTTTTACCGCCAGGATCGCTGTTCCTCTGTTTATTTTGCTGGTTGCTTATATCTCCACTACCGTACTGTCAGGTAATACGGGTCAACAGCTACATGAAATTATCAAATTACCTCATTCTGGTGATGCCTTAACCATCAGTGCAGGTATCACGATCGTCGTAGGTGGTGCAATTGTTGCAAGTTTGATGACGCCTGATCTGACTCGCTACACCAAATCAGGCAAGCATGTTTTGGGGATCACCTTGCTGACCATTATTGCAGGAGAATTTGTGATTAATGGCCTGGCGATCCTTATCGCAAAGGCCCTGAATACGTCAGATGTTGTCACTATTATGTCGCAAGTGGCAGGCGGCGCAGGTCTTTTGGTTGTCGTTTTCTCCACGTTGAGGGTCAACGACTTGAATCTGTATTCTTCATCATTAGGCATTATCAGCGCCGCAGAGGGTATTACTGGCAAAAAACTCCGTTATCCTCCAACGACCGTCGTTATTGGCATACTTGGAACACTACTTTCTATTCTGGGTATCCTGGAACGATTTGTGGATTTCCTGACTGTGTTGGGCGTTGTTTTCCCGCCCATTATTGGGATCATGTTGGTTGATTACTATATTCTGCGTTCCCATCGCAAGATATTAGATAAGAGCCGAGAACAAGGCGCACTTCCGCCTGAAACACCAACCATCGGCTGGGCTGCCATTATTGCCAGTGTTATCGGCAGCGTGGTTGGTCTGGAGGCAGAATGGGGTGTTCCAGCAATTAATTCACTATTGCTGGCAAGTTTAGCCTATGGGTTATTCAAATCAGTTTGTAAGCGCGTTTAGCATAATGCATCTATGATATTGCTCCCCAAATGGGGAGCAATATCTAACGGCCAGCATGTTTCTCTGCATATTCTTTGCCATTAACCCATTGATGATCTTTTTCCCAGGTAAATAACCACTTACGTGTCGGGCCAGCCATAACATTTAAGTAATAACTGTCATAACCCGCGATGGTCGCCACGGGATGATACCCTTTGGGCACCATCACCACATCCTTGTTATAAACCGCCATTGTTTCATCCAACGAGCCGTCATCAGTATAGACTCGCTGGACACAAAAACCCTGTGGTGGATTCAGGCGATGGTAGTATGTTTCTTCCAGATAAGTTTCCTGCGGCTCGTTGTCAGTATCGTGCTTGTGGCTAGGGTAAGAACTGGTGCATCCTTCATCGGTATAGACTTCAACAACCAGTAGACTCTCCGCCGGTTGATCATCTGGCAGGATATTATGAACATAGCGTCGATTATGACCATTGCCACGCTGTTCAGCCCCAATATCTTGTGGGGCGATTAAACGGGTGGGATAACTGCCTTTTCCTTTCGCCTGACATACCGCCAGTTCAAGTCGAGTCTCGGCAACGATTTCCATCGTTTCATGAGGTGCGACATAGACGGCATAAGGCTTTTTGCGCTCAAATGGTCCCATGCGCTCCCCTATTTTTTCAAACCGTTGCTGAGGCGTCACTACCGTGGCTTTTCCTGCCACCAGCACCAAACACGTTTCATTTTCCGAAGCGGGTAAGGTGATAGTTTCCCCTACATTCAGTTCATAAACAGCAAAATGAACATATCCCCAATTTGCTGTTTCCGGCGTAATATGTTGCGTCCGTTTACTCTGATTTGGTGCGTGGTATTTTGACAGTAGTTGAGACATTTAACCTCCCCCAATCTCCGCGTTTAAATGAATCCCGCTTCTTTGGCAAATTTATGCAAATTGCGATATCCCAGCGTGGCATAAGTCAGTGGATGGGCAACAGCGGGATCTTGTTCTGCTTCAACCACCAGCCAACCGTGATAGTTATTCGCTTTCAAGATCGCAAAAATAGCGGGATAATCGATGCTGCCATCTCCTGGTACGGTAAAAACACCACTTAATACCGCATCAAGAAAACTGGTTTTCCGGTTTTTGACATCTTTTAACACGTCTGGACGAATGTCTTTGCAATGCACATGATTAATACGTGAGCACCAACGTCTTGCCACAGCTAACGGATCATCCCCCGCAAAGGTCAAATGCCCGGTATCCAATAACAATCCCACTTCTTCACCCGTATTTTCCATCAGGCTATCGATGTCTTCTGCACTTTCAATCACCGTTCCCATGTGATGATGATACGCAACCTGTACGCCTTGTGACTGAGTATAACGGGCAAATTCTGTTAGTTTTTCACCATATTCCTGCCAACGCTCTGCCGGAAACAGTGGTCGGAGATGCACTGGCTTATCCTGATTACCATGAACGCAATAGCTCACTTCGGCAAACACCATCACAGTAGCCCCCAATTCCCGCAACAGAGTCAAATGCGGCTGAACTGCGCCAATCTCTTCTTCAACACTACGTGTTAGTAGTTCACCGGAATACCAGCCAGACACGAGTTTTAAATCATGAGCGGCCAGAATGGGACCTAAAATCTGTGCCTGGCGAGGGAATTTATTGCCCAGCTCAAAACCGGCAAACCCTGCCTGTCGCCCTTCTGTCAGGCAAGTTTCCAACGGTGTTTCTGCCCCCAGAGACGGCAAGTCATCATTAGTCCAGGTCAAGGGGTTGATGCCAAGTTGAACAGCCATGAGGCTCCTCCTGTAAGATGAAAAAAGGGATGTTCTTTAGCTTTGTTATTCCGCTATCCACGCTGACGCCAGTTGTTAATCAGGTTGTGATAGTTAGTTTTTATTTTCTGGATAAGCGTTTCATCATCTATTTCTCCCGCCAGCCATTGTAGTGACGGCTGCCCGAACAGCGTTCTGCCAACGGCAAAACCTTTGACGATAGATTTACCCGCCGCTGCATTGAAACTGGCCTTTAAGATTGTTTCCGGTGCATCAAGGCCAAGGATCACAACCCCACGGCAATAAGGATCATACTGTTCAACTAATGCAGCGATTTGGTCCCAGGTTGCAGATTGCATCGGTGGTAATTTCCACCAGTCCGGTTTAATACCAAGATTGTAAAAACGCTGGAGTGCTCGCAGATAAAGCCCATCAGAATGGGGCATATCGACTGGCAAGATAACTTCCAGCAACCATTCATGACCAGACTGACAACAGGCGGCATAAACTTCGTGTATCGTTTTTTCCTGTTCCAGACGCAATGGGTGACTATCTTCTGGATGAAAGAACACTAAACATTTCACAATATGTTCCTGCGGCCAGCTAACCAGCTGGGAACCAATATTACCGTGTTCGAGGCAAAGTGGTCGGGAGCCGGGCAGTTCAATCGGACGACCAATCCATAACCCTTTCCCTGTTGCAGCATTCAGTACATCTTGACCGAAACTGCTGTCACATAATATCCCTGCTTTTCCTGCCAAGTGGGCTTCTGTGCTGGCTTCCTGGCTGGCACGGAACAGTTGTTTTTTCAGTTGCGGAATGCGATCGAGACTGGCATTCACCTGGCGTGCCATTTCAACAAACTGGATACGATGGTCAAATGCCATGATACATAATTCATCCCATTGTTTATGACGATGACTAACCCGATGCAGGTGACTGAGATGTGGATCTAGATCTGGACATCGTACTTCCGTTGCTCGCATTAAAGTTGCTCGCATTAAATAGTTATCCAACTCCATTTTATCTGGCATGGCGGGCGCACATCCATGACGGGAAACAACCAAAGCGCCACAAGCATTGGCATAAGTGCAAGCCTGTTCCCAACTTTCGTTATTAAGATAGCCACGCAATAAACCGGACATAAAGGCATCCCCAGCCCCCAAAACGTTCAAAACCTCTACCTTGACGCCCCGGACAGTGACCCCCTTGTCTAAGGTATCAGGAATATTGGCAGTGAAGACCGAACACCCTAATGCTCCCCGCTTACAAACCAATGTTGCAGCCGTCAGTGTCCGTATTCGACACAAAGCTTCGACAGTATCCGTAGAGCCACCAGCAATATGAAATTCTTCTTCGGTTCCCACAATTAAGTCAAATAAGGGGAGCACTTCCTGCAATTGTGCTGTCACTTGCTTTGAGGCGATATAGCGAGTTTCACCGTCGCCCAATGAAGTCAGTCCCCACAATACCGGACGATAATCGATATCCATAACCGTCTTGACACCATTGCGGCGGGCGTAAGTCAGTGCAGTCAAAACAGCATCACGCGTTTGTGGATGAGAAAGGTGAGTTCCGGTGATCGCCAGACAACGGGCAGATGCAATATAGTCTTCACTGAAATCATCTCGGGTGATCGCCATATCAGCACAATTATCACGGTAAAAGATCAGCGGAAACGTATCGTTATCTTTAATGCCGAGTAAAACCAAAGCCGTCAGCCGCTCTTTATCGGTGATCAAATGGCTGGTATCACAACCCACCCGCTCCAATTCTTCACGTAAAAAGCGCCCCATGTGTTCATCACCCACCCTTGCCAGCATTGAAGATTTTAATCCCTGACGCGCTGTTCCATAGGCAACATTCCCGGAAGAACCCCCTAAGTATTTTGCAAAGCTTGCCATGTCTTCCAGACGGGAACCCATTTGTTGACCGTACAGATCAACCGCAATACGTCCCATGCAAATCACATCCAACTTTCTATGCTGTTCCATTGATTCACCTCTTACCGGATACGCTATTTTGCTGAACGCGTTATAGGGAAAATCAGTTTTTATTTCTCCGATGCGCCTGTTTTGTCTGATGTACTTGCCACTACCGGATGTTTAAATAACGCCCTGCCTATCTGGTAGAAAACGTAACCCAATATGCTGGCGGCAAATACATAGTAGAGCGCCATCACATAAGCTGGCATGTTCTCGGCAAGGAAAACATACATGGAAACAACAATCAGTGTAATAAGGCAACCTGCCGGTTTAACCATCGCCCAGGGGGTAATATCCACCTGTTCTGTATACACCTCCTGATAAGATTCGGCAGGGAAAAAATACCCAATCGTCAACATGAAAATGATATTCAGTACAAACAGAATGCCAATCAGGTGGAAGAAGTGAATATTAAAGTCCAGGATAAAGTGACAAATGATGTAAGCCGACATACCAAACAACAACCCCAGTTTTGCAGCAATCGGGGGAACCCGTTTTGTCATCAGCCCAACCAGAACGACACTGAGGATCGGGGCATTGAAGATCCCTTGTAGCTGCTGAATCAAGTAGAACAAGCCATCAGGTGCGTTAGCGACAAGTGGGGCAATGAGCATCGTTGTCAGTGCAAGCCCGATGCCTAAATATTTACCGACTGTCACAGCCCGTGCTTCAGTGGCATTCGGGTTGATCCGTGGCTTGTAAATATTGACGGTAAATAATGTTACGGAAGAGTTGAGACCACCGCTGAATGTCGAAAATACGGCTCCCACAACCACGGCGGCAAAGAAACCAACCAGCACTTTGGGCAATACCAGTTGCACTAACGCTGGATAGGCATTATCTGGATTATCTATTTGGCCATTGAAAATATGGAATGCAATTATCCCTGGTAAGATAATAATGGAAGGAATAATGAGCTTAAATAAAGCACATAACATTACGCCTTTTTGCCCTTCCGCCAGATTTTTAGCGCCCAATGATTTCTGCACAATGGATTGGTTAGTACACCAAAAGAACATGTTGGAGATAAGTAGTCCTGTGAACAGGGTCGAGAATGGAACAAGTGAATCTTCACTGCCGATGGAATTAAACTTCTCTGGATGAGTCTGATAGACATCAGTTAACCCTTTCCATACGCTGCCATCCCCCACATACAACAGGGCAAACACCGTTACCATCAAGCCGCCCACCATCAAGCCTACGCCATTAATGGTATCGGCAACTGCAATTGCTTTGATCCCACCAAAGATTGCGTAAATTGCCCCCAATCCGCCTACGCCCCAAACCATAATCCAGAGTGCCGTGGTTTTATCAACCTGAAAACCCCGGGAAACCTGAAACAGATTGTCCAGGGCAATAGCGCCTGTATACAGCACGATCGGTAATAGTGAGATCACATACATCGCCAAAAATAGGATGGATGTGATCAGCAACGTGTTTTTATCAAACCGGCGCTCAAGATATTCTGGGATAGTCGAAATGCCTAATTTCAGATATTTCGGCAAAAAATAAATAGCAAATAGAACAATAGTTAAAGCCGCAATCACTTCCCAGGCCATAACAATAAATCCGGTTCTGAACGCCAGCCCATTCAAGCCGACCAAGTGTTCTGTAGACAGATTCATGAGTAGCATGGAGCTGCCGATATATATTCCGGTCAAGGAACGTCCGCCAAGAAAATAGCCTTCGGTGGAATCACTTAAGTTTTTGTTTCGCGTTTTGTAATAAGCAAATCCGGCGACCAATAAGGTAAAACCCATAAAAGAAAGAAAAGCTGACATATACCTCCCTGAAATCTATTGGGTACAAAACGGTCTGCCACAGTTATGACTGCTGGAACAGACAGGATGACTTTTATGAAATAAATGTTCCAACAGTGTTTGTTGTTGTAATTTATCGTTATAGCCTGATTTCTTTACCGGATTGCAGGGATTCGAGCGCCTTGTCTGCGAGGTATAAAGCCCGCTCTCCATCGATACCGCTCGTCTCAGGTATTGCCCTGCCAGCCATGACATCAACAAAATGATCCCATTCCGCAATATAGGCTTCACGATAACGCTGCAAGAAGAAATGCACAGGCTTGGCGGTGGTACAACCGTTTTCCCCCCAGAACGCCACACTGTTTTCCTTGATATTTCCGGCGGTCAGGAGCCCCTGCTCACCATGCAGTTCCAATCGTTGATCATAACCATATCCAGAACGACGGCTGTTAGTGATGGTCGCCATTGCCCCCGATGGAAATTTCATCACAATAAACGCGGTATCAATATCGCCCGCCGTACCTATAGCAGGATCGACAAGATTGCTCCCCTGAGCATAAATAGCACATGGTTCTTCACCAATGATAAAACGAGCCATATCTAAGTCATGAATGGTCATATCCCTGAACATACCACCCGATACACGCACATATTCAGCGGGTGGAGGAGAAGGATCACGGGAGATAATAAGCAGCGATTCTGCCTTGCCAACGGTTCCGGCATCAAACAGGTTTTTCAGCCGACGAAACTGCGGATCGTAGCGGCGATTAAACCCGACAATCAGAGGAACCTGACACGCTTTTACCGTCGCCAGGCATTGACGAACCCGTGCCAGATCAAGATGAACCGGTTTTTCGCAGAAAATCATTTTATTGTGTCGGGCAGCCAGTTCTATCAGATCGGCATGGGTATCCGTTGCTGATGCAATCAGGACGCCATGAACAGCAGGATCTGACATCGCTTCTTCAGTGGTCTGTATTTTAGCCTGATAGTGGTGTGCCAATGCCTTGGCACTTGTCAGATGTGGATCTATCACAGAATAGAGGCAAGTTTCTTTATGGTCAGCGATGTTAAGCGCGTGAACCTGCCCAATTCGTCCAGCGCCAAATAATGCAATATTGAACATGAATGCTCCTTTGTACATATGTGTACGTTGTGGTTTTTTCGCCCAGCCCTCAAATAACTCTGATCAATAAATCCCGTATCGCAACTAATACTGACGCACTTTTTTCTCCACATAGTCCCTGATTTTTTCCGCTGATGCGGTAATATCTGGATTATCAGCAATCTGCGCGGTTCCTATCCTCCACCATGATTCATAATCATGCGTCATGGTTTTGGGTAATACTTTAATGTCGATTAATGTCGCGCAGGGCTGCTTCTTCGCATCCTGCACCGCAGCAATTAATTGTTGTTCATCATACACTCGATAACTTTTGCAGCCGTAGCTTTCCGCATTCTTGGCAAAATCCACCGGTATCAACCCCCCATCCAACCGGCCATTTCGCGGATTGCGATAACGATTTTCCGTGGCAAAACTCCCCATGCCTTGGCTCATCTGTAAGTTATTGATGCAACCAAATCCCGCATTATCAAACAGCAGCACAGTGATCTTAATACCTTCCTGAATAGCCGTTTGTAATTCACTGTGCAGCATCAAATAGGAACCATCACCAACCATTGCGTAAACCGGCTGTTCAGGACACGCGAGTTTTGCCCCCAATGATGCAGCAATTTCATATCCCATACAGGAATAGCCATATTCAAGGTGATAAGTATCAGGCAATTTCGGTTGCCAAACGCGCTGTAAATCGCCCGGCAGAGAACCCGCAGCCCCCACAATGATGGCATTGGGTTCCAGATACTGATCCATCAAGCCAAGTACACGGGTTTGGGTCAGATTGGTTTGCAATGTTGCACTGTACTCTTCCAATTTTTCATCCAAATGCCCCGCAATCTCTGGCTTGAATCCAGCCTGATATTGAATGGAAAACAATCGTTCTAATTCCTGCTGCCAGGCTGCTTTCGCCTGAACAATTTCTTGCTGCCACGCCGAACGCCATGCTGTTGTTGACAGAGCCTGTGCAATGGCATTGAGTCCTTCTCTGGCATCCGCCAGAACACCTACGGCATCCAGCTTGCCGGCGTCAAATTCTGCAACATTGATGGTAAGAAATTCCACTTCTGGGTGTTGGAACAGTGACTTTGAGGCCGTCGTAAAATCGGTAAAACGGGTGCCAACACCAATAATCAAATCGGCTTCTTTAGCCAGCTGATTCGCCGCCAAACAACCTGTCGTGCCAATGCCGCCACAATTCAGTGGATGGGCAGCCACAATCGCACTTTTTCCCGCCTGCGTTTCAGCAAATGGGAGATGGAAGGTTTCAGCAAAATGGCGGAAAGCTCCATGAGCGTCGGAATAACGTACGCCACCACCACAAATTAACAGCGGCTTTCTCTTGCGCTGAATCAGTGCCATTGCCTCTTGAATGCGCACCTGAGAAGCTGGACGACGTTCAATTTGGTGAACCCGTTTCTGGAAGAAGTAATCTGG
This sequence comes from Xenorhabdus sp. SGI240, assembly GCF_040081915.1. Lineage (NCBI taxonomy): Bacteria > Pseudomonadati > Pseudomonadota > Gammaproteobacteria > Enterobacterales > Morganellaceae > Xenorhabdus > Xenorhabdus sp. SGI240. The sequence continues at coordinate 47,107 of NZ_JBEBMB010000007.1, read as the reverse complement.
ATAATCCCATATTTCGCCCTGAACATCTTGCGGAAGACAGATCGTGACAGCCCCCGTATCTGCCGGATCCGTCAATACCCGCATGGCGTGGAGCAGGGCTGTCATCAACTGCTCCGGGCGCGAAATGCGATCCCAATAACGGGATACTGGACGGAAGCAATCATTGGTACTCATGGTGCCATCACCATATTGTTCAATCTGTTGTAAAACGGGATCTGGCTGGCGGCAAGCAAAGGTATCTCCCGGCAACAACAGTAATGGGATACGATTCGCGGTTGCCGTTGCGGCAGCCGTCACCATATTGGCCGCGCCAGGCCCAACAGAAGAGGTGACGGCAAATATCTGCCGACGTTTTTTCTGTTTAGCAAATCCCGTTGCAATATGTGCCATCCCCTGTTCATTACAGCCCTGATAAACACGAAGATGCCCAGGCTCCTGCTCCAATGCCTGCCCTAATCCCACCACATTACCGTGACCAAATATTGTGAACACACCTCGAATAAAGGGGGCTTCCTCCCCATCAACATTGATATATTGCTGGTTGAGAAATTTGACCAAGGCTTGAGCCATCGTCATTTTCTTCGTCTTTATTGCTCTGTTTTTCATGACATAGCTACTCCATCGTCGGCATCACAAAATGGCTATCGTGATGTTCTAAACGCACACTGGCGGGCCAACGGCTAGTGACGGTTTTCATGCGGGTATAGATGCGCCCCCCGTCATGACCATGTATATTCAGTGGCCCAAAAATGGAACACTTCAAGCCACCGAAGCTATGAAATGCCATCGGTATTGGGATGGGGATATTCACACCGACCATACCAGATTGAACGTCTTCATTGAACTGATGAGCCGTTTCACCATCGCGGGTAAATAAGGCATATTGATCACGCCTATCATGATCAGCATCGCTATTAAATAGCCGCGCCTAAAATTCTAGTTCTTAATATTTTATGGATATTGATTTACTTAAAATAATCTTTAATTGTTTTCAATCTATAGGTATCCTTTCCAAACAAATAGCTAATAATGGCACAACTGCATCAATGGATAATTTTATTACAAATCAATGCACTGACAAAAAATCCCCTCCTTTGCCAGACAAAATAATCAAATTATTAGAATGTCCCGAAACAATGACATTTAATGTCAATAAATGACTTCCTGCAATAGTGATTAGCTTCATTATTGGAATGGATTTAACTAGCTGTTTTTTCATCTAACAAAAATACAGGCTGAGTATGCTCAATAAGCAGATATACCAATCCAACTTCAAAATGCGTGTTATATTTTCCCGCGCAGCGGGGAAATATAAGGCCTCGCGTCGTTTTGCAGATTGCAACTTGAAGTTTATCGAATATATCAAGCTGTATTGAATATAATTTAGAATCATAGCGGAGTACTCACATGGATAAGATTCTAGCCTCTCCATTTATTCATTTTTTTTGGAAATCATGGGTTCTTGAACCTCAATCACCTAAATACAATATCGTTATAGAACAGAGCATTAAAGGAAATCTAGATGAAAGTAGATTAAAATTGGCTCTGCAAGAATTTATTAATATTTATCCTTTATTCAAATATCGGATTGAAGAAAAAAATGATGAATTATATTGGGTATTAGGCTCAGATAATATTGAGTTTACCTACCTTTCTAATAATGAAGAACAATTGAATCAGTTTGCTCTGCGGCCATTTGACCTCAGAAAAGGGCCAGTCGTTCGTTTTGGTTTACTCAAAGAGGCAAAACAGCAATTTCACTTATTCATTGTACTGCACCATATCATCGGTGACGGGCAGGGGATAGAAGAGTTTTTTCATAATATCGCTGATCTGTACAACCAACGTCCTCTGCGCCATTCCCCCATGACGCTGCAACAAGCGTCAGAAAAATTTGTACAAGATCATCAACTTTTACAGTTGTTGGGCAAATATAACCCCGAACAATACTGGAAAAAGTGCCTGTCAGGCATGACTACCCGTAATCCATTACCCTATTTGCCTCAACAAGCGATAGGTGAACCTGAATTACCTAATGAATTTCGTTTCAATTTTTCATTGGAAGATTGGGAGAACCTCTCAAAATCTTTATCCCCTTGTAAACCGTTCCTCGTATTTAAAACGTTATGGGCAACATTAGTGGCCCAGTATACCGGAACGGGTGACGCTCACCTTATCTATCCCGTTGCAGTCGCCGGCGGGGAGTCTGTTTCGCTTGGTGCACAAATCAATGCCGTTGTTTTCCCTCTGCGTTTTAATGAGACGGATAGTTTTAATTCTCTCTATCAGGCCACGTTAAATTATAGTGCATCATTGAAGGTGCAGCCTGATCTGCGTTTGTCAAGTTTGCCTATATTCCAAGCTGTGCCCACCAATCTTATCAATAATCTCAATGTCGGTATCAATCAGGCCAGTTTTAAGGATCTCGATCTGGAATTAGACGGATGTGAGGTCCATTACGGTAGTCGTTTCAATAACGATTTAGCCGTTACAGAATGGATACTGGAATATCATCTGGAAGAGGGGCATTGGGCTTTTCGTATCCGCTACCATCCTAACCTTTTCCATGCAAAACAAATCAAAGCGTTAGGTGAACAATTCCAGCAATTGTTGGTTAATGCCCTGTCTCATCCCGAAACGCCAATATCACAGTTTTCTTTGCTAACACCTGATCAGGCGCAGACATTACTGGAATACGGTAGTCCACAACAATCAGGCGACACAAGGTCAGAACGACACAATCCCCGGGTGAACGATGTGATACGGAAACATTATCAACAGGCAATCGGACAATCACAATCTGCTGAAATATCAGGCATCCAAGTCTATGTGTTGAATGAACGATTACAGATGGTGCCAATGGGGTTAAAGGGCGAACTTTATCTCTCCGGGCCAGAATTGAATAATAAATATTTGGAGCAATCAGCATTGGCAGAAAAACAGCTGATTACCAATCCATTTGTTCAATATACCAAGGATAAATGGCTTTATCGCACTGGTGAGCAAGTACGCTGGTTGCCAAATGGAGAGCTGGAATATCTGGGGACAGAGAACTACGATTTTCTGAAAGAGGCGAGTTAATCTAACCGTTAGGTGAAAAAACGGCGTGATCGTTATGCTAACCAAGCCTATGAATCACGCCAAATTATTACACCTGCTTATTGATCACCACTTATTCAAAATCCTGAAAAGTCGGACCTTGGAAATAAATAGCTTTAATGTGACAATGACGGGGTTGGGTGATAACAAACCGGATGGTTTCCCATACTGAACGGCCATTAAGCAATTGCCCCCCCATTTTTTTCTGGTTATCCAGAACTTCATCAAAACCATTAAGTTCAAAGTCAGGCGGATAAAGCCCGGTCACGCGAATATTTTCTTTGCTTAAATGATGAGCTAAATTCTGGCTAAAGCCACTCATGGCATGTTTGGCGGCAAAGAATGCCGGATGAGCGACAGATTCGGTAAATTGGGGAATACCACAAACCGATACCATAGCAACAATATCGGCACCCTGTGATTGACGCAAGCTCGGCAATAGCGCTTTGGTCAGCAAGATAGAACCTGTTATACCTGAATTCACCGTACTGACAATATCGGCGTCATTGTCACCTTCCCCTAACCGCCCCTCCAGCCATTGAGCTGCACTTAAGATCAAAATATCGATAGGTTGATTGTCTTGTAGCAACTGAATAGCAAAATCGCTAACGGAGTGAGCATTACTCATATCGCATTGATAACCTCTGGCGATGCCTCCTTCACGGCGAATAATCTCACAGGTTGCTTCCGCACTGGCTAACTGACGGGCACAGAGATCAACATATGCCCCTTCACGCGCCAGCCAAACAGAAACTGCTTGCCCAAAATCGCGTCCTCCGCCTGTTACAACAACACGCTTACCTTTTAATTTGCTTGTTCCGCTGGCTTCATTAAACATCATGTTGGCTTTCCTTATATCAGTTATCAAAGCTGGATGAGGAACCGTCACTTTGTCAGTTAGGTTTATTGATAATTTACTGTTTAGAAAACCAACCTTACTTGATAATTTTCACCATAGCCCTACTGTTTTGTGCTGTTTTTGTACTATCTGAAAAAACGTTAATCATGTTTCAAATACGAACGTTTTCCTGCACATATTCGCCATATTTTATTTCACGACTGACTCTGAGAGTACTCTGAAAATCGAAAATGTTTACATCTGCTAAACTTTAGGCAACAGATAACGTCAATCGTGTGCTCTGAGTTACTGTCATTCTTAACACCATAAAATCACAACCACTACCTGTGAAGGGGGTTATATGAAAGCACTTGTTTATCATGGAGCCGGAAAAAAACGCTGGGAAGAAAAAGCACCACCCCAACTCATTGAACCAACAGATGCTATCGTCCGTATTGTCAAAACCACCATCTGTGGTACAGATCTGCATATCCTCAAAGGAGATGTTCCTACTGTCGAGCAAGGCCGAACATTGGGTCATGAAGGTATTGGGATCGTTGAATCAATTGGGGAATCGGTCCGCAATATCAAAGTCGGTGATAAGGTCATTATTTCCTGTATCACCGTCTGCGGGAGTTGCAACTATTGTAAACGCCAGCTTTATGCGCACTGTAAAGAGGGTGGCTGGATCCTGGGGCATAAAATTGATGGTACACAGGCAGAAAAAGTGCGTATTCCTCATGCTGATAATAGCCTGCATCGTCTGCCAGACGGTGTCGATGAAAACGCGGCATTAATGCTCAGTGACATCCTGCCAACAGGTCTTGAAATGGGTGTTATCAATGGCAAGGTCCAGCCGGGCCAGACCATCGCCCTAATTGGTGCGGGTCCCGTCGGGCTATCAGCATTACTGGCCTCACAATTTTACTCTCCGGCACATATCATCATGATCGATACTGATGATAACCGCCTTAGTGTTGCCCGGCAGCTTGGGGCTAACACGGTTATCAACCCGGCAAAACAAAACGTCGTAGAAACCATCAACAGACTGACTGACGGTATTGGTGTAGACGTCACCATTGAGTGTGTGGGTATTCCCGCAACTTTCAAAATATGTCAGGACATCATTGCAGCGGGTGGATTCATTGCTAATGTTGGTGTCCACGGCAAATCTGTTGACCTGCATCTGGAAAGCCTCTGGATAAAAAACATTACCATTACTACTGGACTGGTAAACACAAGCAGTACTCCCATGCTGCTGAAAAGTGTTCAATCCGGCAAAATTGCACCTGAAAAGCTGGTCACTCACCATTACCCATTGAGTGAAATAGAGACCGCTTATGAAATATTTGGTAATGCAGCTCAAGAGAAAGCACTGAAAATTGTTTTGTCGGCATAGTGGGGGTATAACAGGAGACAATTCTTCCAGCTAAATGATGACACTGCCATTCGACTGATACAGAAAAGCCGCCGCAATATACTGCATCAATGCGCTTATGCAATTCATTACGGCGGCCTTTATACTGTACTTGGCACTGCGCTTGATTTCTTGATTTGTTAACTTATTAATAAACCTTCAACCTACAGTTTGCATTCTTCATCCAAATCTGCTTGAGAGAGGTTCCCGATAGTAATAAATTCATCCAATAGCCCTAAAAGTTGGGCCAATTTTTCTGGAGAAAAAGCGTTCTCAATCGCCTTATATCCCTCAGCGATCTGCCCTTTTGCCTGCTCATAGAGTTCCTGGCCTGCCGGAGTCAAAGAAACATACAGCTTACGCTGATCATTCATAGGCTTCATGCGGAAGATAAGTCCATCACGCTCCATACGTGTCAAAATACCTGTCAGGCTTGGACGCAAGATACAAGTAAGACAAGCTAAGTCATGAAAATCAATAGAACGGCTACTCGCAAGTACACGAATAATACGCCATTGTTGTTCAGTTAAATTATAGCTCTTCAAAATAGGCCGAAAAAAACCCATAGCGGTTTCTCTCGCTTGAAGCAATGCAATTGTCAAGGATTCATGCATAAGTAAAAGTGACTCTTTAGTTAATCGCCAGTCATTCTTTATAAGTTTAACGCCCATGCTATTTATTACAGACAACATGAACACCAAAAAGCCTAACACGCTCAAAATCATCCACAAAGGGGAAAGATTTCAACATTAACAAATAAATAAAATCATCCCATCCGCAAAAAGTTAATTAAAAGTTAAATCCAATCCCAAATGACCTTGATTAAAAATATAACAGGCTGATCTTTATGTAGTAAAAATGATCAACAATAAAGTGTTGTTACATAGATCACAATTAAAACTAACAATCCTCTTAACATATTGAAGATTGCCAATACATGGCTTATTAATATATTAATAAGTGATCTTGCAACACGTCATTCAGGTTTCAAGGAGCTGTCCATGAAAGGCACTGTCTTTGCCGTTGCCCTCAATCATAGTAGCCAGATCCGTTTCTGGCATGAGGCATTTAACCAAGAACCTTATAAAACACCCCCCAAAACGCCTATTTGGTTTATCAAACCCCGCAATACCGTGATTAATTCAGGGGATATTATTCCGCATCCTGTCGGGGAAACGGTACAAAGCGGCGCAACTCTGGCGCTGTTGATTGGAAAAACAGCCCGCAAAGTTTCTGTTCAGGATGCCGAACAGTATATTGCTGGTTACGCATTGGCAAACGAAGTTAGCCTGCCTGAAACGTCATTCTACCGTCCTGCCATTAAAGCAAAATGTCGGGACGGTTTTTGTCCGATAGGCCAAATGACCAGGATCAGCTCGGTAGAATCACTCGATATTGTGACTGAAATCAACGGCCAGGAAGTTGATCGTTGGTCTACTCAAGATCTCGTCCGTTCAGCCGCTGAATTATTGGCAGCATTAAGCGAATTCGCCACCTTAAACGAGGGTGATGCAATTCTATTGGGAACGCCTCATCAGCGCGTTACTCTTCATCCTGCCGATAAGGTCACGGTCAAGGCCAAAGACTTCCCTGACTTAGAAAATACGGTTGTATCGGCAGGAGGTCAGGCATGAGATACGCCAGAATTCATTATCAGGGTCAGGATCTCACTGTTACCGTTGACGCACAGGAAAATGTCTTCTTGCCAGATGGAAATACGGTCAGCGGTGAAGAGGTTATATGGCTTCCCCCCGCCAGCGGCACACTGTTCGCATTGGGGCTAAATTATGCCGATCACGCAACAGAGCTGGAATTTAAGCCACCAGAAGAGCCACTGGTATTTATCAAAGCAGCCAATAGCTTAACCGGACACCGTCAGGTTTCTGTCCGTCCTGATAATGTGGCATATATGCATTATGAAGCAGAATTGGTTGTCGTGATGGGTAAACCTGCTCACAAAGTTTCCAGAGAAGAGTCCATGAACTACGTTGCGGGTTATACCGTTTGTAACGATTACGCCATTCGTGATTATCTGGAAAATTACTATCGTCCTAACCTGCGGGTAAAAAGCCGCGATACGCTCACCCCAATCGGTCCGTGGATCATAGATAAGCAGCAGATCGCTGATCCGCATAATCTGACCTTGAAAACATGGGTGAACGGTGAACTCCGTCAACAAGGTACAACCGCCGCTTTGATCTTCGACATTCCTTTCTTAATCACCTATCTCAGCGATTTTATGACATTGCAACCCGGCGACATGATCGCCACCGGAACCCCCAAAGGGTTGTCCAACGTTGTTCCCGGGGATGAAGTTATCGTGGAAGTCGAAGGAGTCGGGCGCCTGGTCAATCGCATTGTCAGCCCGCAAGAATATGAGGAGAGTTTGTCATGACCATGATTAACCATTGGATCAATGGCAAGAATATCGGCAGCAAAACCTATTTCACAACGACTAATCCTGCAACAGGTGAGGTGCTGGCTGAGGTTGCATCCGGCGGGCAGGAAGAGATTACCCAAGCCGTTGCGGCGGCCAAAGAAGCGTTCCCCAAATGGGCAAATACCCCAATGAAAGAACGCGCCCGTTTGATGCGCCGTTTGGGTGAATTAATCGACCAAAATGTTCCCGCTATTTCTGAGCTGGAAACCAAGGATACGGGTCTTCCCATCCATCAGACACAAAATGTCTTGATCCCACGGGCTTCGCAGAATTTCAGTTTTTTCGCTGAAATTTGTCAGCAGATGAACGGGCGCACTTATCCCGTCGATGACACCATGCTCAACTATACATTAATCCAGCCGGTTGGCGTTTGCGCACTGATTTCCCCGTGGAACGTGCCTTTTATGACGGCGACGTGGAAAGTCGCACCCTGTCTGGCGCTGGGAAATACGGCGGTTTTGAAGATGTCCGAACTTTCCCCGTTGACAGCCAACCGTCTGGGCGAACTGGCGTTGGAAGCCGGCATTCCGGCCGGGGTGTTAAATGTGGTACAGGGCTACGGTAACACCGCAGGGGATGCGCTGGTAAAACATCATGATGTGCGCGCGGTCTCTTTCACCGGCGGGACCACAACGGGTCGCCTGATCATGCAAAATGCCGGACTGAAAAAATACTCTATGGAATTAGGCGGAAAATCCCCTGTCCTCATTTTTGAGGATGCAGATATTGAACGCGCACTGGATGCCGCCCTGTTCACCATTTTCTCTCTCAATGGTGAACGCTGTACGGCGGGTTCCCGCATTTTTATCCAGGAAAGTATCTACCCCGAATTCGTCAAACGCTTTGCTGAACGCGCTAATCGGCTACGTGTCGGTGCTCCCCAGGATCCGCAAACCCAGGTTGGCAGCCTGATAAGCCAGCCACACTGGGAAAAAGTCTCCAATTATATTCGGTTGGGGATCGAAGAAGGTGCCACGCTGCTGGCCGGAGGTCCCGATAAACCTGCCGATTTACCTGCCCCTCTAAAAAATGGCCACTTCTTGCGCCCTACCGTATTAGCGGATGTGGATAACCGTATGCGGGTGGCACAGGAAGAGATTTTCGGCCCTGTCGCTTGTCTGCTGCCGTTTAAGAGCGAAGAAGACGGGCTGCGTCTGGCCAATGATGTGGAATATGGCCTTGCCTCCTATATCTGGACACAGGATGTCAGCAAAGTTTTGCGTCTGGCACGTGGCATTGAAGCTGGCATGGTGTTTGTCAACGCCCAGAATGTTCGCGATCTGCGCCAGCCATTTGGTGGCATAAAAGCTTCCGGTGTCGGGCGTGAAGGTGGGGAATACAGTTTAGACGTGTTTGCCGAAGTGAAGAACGTTTGCATCTCAATGGGAGAGCACCCAATTCCTCGTTGGGGTGCTTGAATAACTGCCATCCTGATAACCAGGTGAGGGTTTATGGGAAAGTTAGCGTTAGCAGCGAAAATTACACATGTCCCTTCTATGTACCTGTCTGAATTGCCAGGCAAGCATCACGGTTGCCGACAAAGCGCTATTGACGGGCACAAAGAGATCAGCCGGCGCTGCCGTGAGATGGGCGTTGATACGATTATTATTTTCGATACGCATTGGCTGGTTAACAGCGCCTATCATATTAACTGTTCCGACCATTTTTCCGGCATCTATACCAGTAATGAGTTGCCACATTTTATCCGCGATATGACCTATGAGTATGACGGCAACCCGGCGTTAGGCAGAATGATTGCAGAAGAAGCGCGCCAGATGGGCGTTCGTGCTCAGTCACACGAGATCCCAAGCCTGAAACTGGAATATGGCACGTTGGTGCCCATGCGTTATATGAACAGCGACCGCCATTTCAAGGTCATTTCAATTTCTGCCTTTTGTACTGTCCATGCGTTTGACGACAGCCGTAAACTGGGAGAAGCGATTTTACGGGCGATTGAGAAATACAATGGCACGGTTGCGGTACTGGCAAGCGGTTCGCTGTCACACAGTTTCATTGACGATCAACGGGCCGAAGAAGGCATGAACAGCTATACCCGTGAGTTCGATGAGCAGATGGATCGCCGTGTCGTGCAGCTTTGGAAAGAAGGCAAGTTCGAGGAATTTTGCAAAATGTTACCGGAATATGCGCAATATTGCCGGGGAGAAGGCAACATGCATGATACCGTGATGTTGCTGGGACTGCTCGGATGGGACAAGTATGACGGCAAGGTGGAATTTTTGACGGAATTGTTTGCCAGTTCCGGGACGGGGCAGGTTAACGCGGTTTTCCCGCTGCCGGATTATTTTGTTAACCAAAAGAAAACGGATGCCTGACAGGAGAAAACCGTGCCACATTTTTATGCTGAATGTACTGAAAATATCCGTGATGAAGCCAGATTGCCGGCATTATTTGCTAAAGTGAATCAGGCGCTGGCGGATACAGGCATTTTTCCGCTGGGCGGTATCCGCAGCCGTGCCATTTGGTTGGATACCTGGCAAATGGCGGATGGGAAGCAGGATTACGCCTTCGTTCATATGACACTGAAAATAGGTGCCGGACGCAACCTTGAGGATCAACAAAAAGTCGGAGAAATGTTGTTTGATTTAATCAAGGCGCATTTCAGTGAATTGATGGCACAGCGTTATCTGGGCCTCTCTTTCACGATGGAAGAACTTGATCCGGAGCTGAATTATAAATCCAATAATATTCATAGCCTGTTTAAAACAAAAAAGTAACGATTTTAGTGAGAAGAAGAAACTATGACGAATCATCTGGATATACCATTGCTGCGTCAACAGGCCTATATCAACGGTCAATGGGTTGATGCAGAAAATAAAGCGACTTTTGAAGTCATTAACCCGGCCAATGATAAGATCATTGCCAATGTCAGTGACCTGGGCGCCAAAGAGACACAGTCTGCCATTGAAGCCGCCCAGAATGCCCTGCCTGCATGGCGGTCGTTGACAGCAAAACAGCGTAGCCAAAAGCTCAAGCAATGGTTCCATCTGGTGATGGAAAACCAAACCGCCTTAGCAGAAATACTGAGCATGGAACAAGGCAAACCCCACACCGAGGCAATGGGCGAAATTGCTTACGGTGCCAGTTTTATCGAATGGTTTGCGGAAGAAGGCAAACGCATGTATGGCGAAACATTGCCTTCGCCAATGCCGGGCCGCCGTCTCGCCACCATCAAACAACCGATTGGCGTCGTTGCGGCTATTACACCGTGGAATTTCCCCAATGCGATGATCACCCGTAAAGTGGCCCCTGCACTGGCGGCGGGATGTACGGTGGTTCTGAAACCTGCGGCTGAAACGCCCCTTTCTGCGCTGGCTTTAGTCGTCCTGGCGGAACAGGCGGGCATTCCGGCTGGTGTCTTCAATATCGTCACGGGAATGGATGCCAAAGCCATTGGTGAAGTGCTGACCTCAAGCCCTATCGTGCGCAAACTTTCGTTCACCGGCTCTACGCGGGTTGGCAAGTTATTAATGGCACAAAGCGCCGATACGGTGAAAAAACTCTCCCTCGAACTGGGTGGCAATGCGCCTTTTATCGTGTTTGATGATGCCGATCTTGATGCGGCGGTAGCGGGCGCAATGGCGGCGAAATTCCGTAACAGCGGGCAAACCTGTGTGTGTGCCAACCGTATTCTGGTACAGGAAGGGATTTATGAGGTTTTTGCCGAACGTCTGGCTCATGCAGTCAAACAGCTTCGGGTTGGGCCAGCCACTGATAGCGCATCACAGCAAGGCCCGCTGATTAATCAGGCGGCTGTAGAAAAAGTACGGGCGCATATCAGTGATGCCGTTTCCAACGGCGCACGCATCCTGACGGGAGGAAAATCCCACACGCTGGGGGGGTTGTTCTTTGAGCCAACGGTACTGACAGATGTTACTGAATTCATGTTAGTTGCTCACGAAGAAACCTTCGGCCCTCTGGCACCACTGTTCAAATTCCGTGATGAAGACGAGGCTATCCGCATTGCTAACAGTACTGAATTTGGCCTGGCTGCTTATTTCTATTCCCGTGATATTGGCCGAATTTACCGTGTAGCGGAAGCGTTGGAAAGTGGCATGGTAGGTATCAATGAAGGTTTGATTTCCAACGAAATCGCGCCATTTGGCGGGATCAAGCAATCGGGGCTGGGACGTGAGGGTTCACGTTACGGTATTGAGGATTATCTGGAAGTGAAATACCTCTGTTTTGGCGGGTTGGAAGCGAAAGGAGCTTAACCCCTATGCTACAGCAAGAAATCGTATCACGCGCCGCACGCCGTTTACATCAGGCAGAGCAAAGCCGTGAGCAAATCCGACAAATCTCATTGGACTATCCAGAGATAACGATCGAGGATGCTTACGCCATTCAACGTGAATGGGTGAATTTAAAAATCAAGGAGGGCCGAATTCTCAAGGGACATAAGATTGGTCTGACCTCCAAAGCCATGCAAGCCAGTTCACAGATTAATGAACCGGATTATGGTGCCCTGCTGGATGATATGTTTTTTCAAGACGGCGGTGATATTCCTTGTGAACGCTTTATTGTGCCCCGTATTGAGACCGAACTGGCCTTTGTGCTGGCAAAACCCTTGCGAGGCCCGAACTGTACGCTGTTTGATGTGTATAACGCAACAGATTACGTCATTCCCGCCCTGGAACTGATTGATGCCCGTTGTCACAACATCGATCCCGAAACGCAGCGTCCACGCAAGGTATTCGATACGATTTCTGACAATGCCGCCAATGGTGGGGTGATTATCGGGGGGCGGCCGATCAAGCCAGATGAACTGGATCTGCGCTGGGTTAGTGCCCTGCTCTACCGTAATGGTGTGATTGAAGAATCCGGCGTGGCGGCCGCAGTTCTCAATCATCCCGCCAATGGTGTGGCATGGCTTGCCAATAAACTGGCACCACATGGTGTTCAACTTGAAGCAGGCCAGATTATTCTGGCTGGATCTTTTACCCGTCCAGTCCCGGCACGTAAAGGTGATACCTTTCATGTGGATTATGGCGTGTTAGGGTCAATTAGCTGTCACTTTGTTTAAATCTGTCGAGGTAACACCATGGATCAGCTAACAAATAAATTTAAACATGCCCTGAAAGCAGGGCACCCACAAATCGGATTATGGCTTGGGTTATGCAGCGGGTATAGCGCGGAAATACTGGCAGGAACAGGATTTGATTGGCTGTTGATTGATGGTGAACACGCGCCCAATGAGATTTCCACCATTCTTGCCCAATTACAAGGCATGGCCCCTTACCCAAGCCAGCCGGTTGTTCGTCCGGCATGGAATGATCCGGTGATCGTCAAACCGTTGCTGGATATTGGTGCCCAGACGTTATTGTTCCCGATGATTCAAAATGCGGCGCAAGCGCGTGACGCGGTCAGGGCGACTCGCTATCCCCCCACGGGTATTCGTGGCGTAGGCAGTGCTCTGGCACGCGCTTCCCGCTGGAACCACATTCCTGACTATCTGTCCCGTGCTAATGACGAAATTTGTGTATTAGTACAGGCAGAAACCCGTGAGGCCCTGCAAAACCTACCGGAGATAGCGGCTGTCGAAGGCGTTGATGGTGTGTTTATCGGCCCGGCCGATCTCAGTGCGGATATGGGCCACATCGGTAACCCGCAACATCCTGAAGTTCAGGCTGCCATCGACCAAGCCATTGTTCAAATCCAGTCTGCTGGCAAGGCTGCCGGCATTTTGATGACCAATGTCGATGCAGCTAAACATTATCTTAATTTGGGGGCGCTGTTCGTTGCCGTAGGGGTTGATACCATCCTATTAACCGGAGCAGCCCATGCTTTGGCAAAGCATTTCGGCAAATAATCAGCTAATCATCGACAAAAAACAATGCCCCGGAATGGCTGATGTTGATCACGACACCAGCCATAGCAATTGAAGTTCCTAATCTCTGAGCAAACAAGCACATATAACTAATAGATTTCAAATCCCCGCCCAAAGGAAAATCAAGCCACTCACAAAACAAGGAAACAGCGATGAGCATTTCACCTGACACTATACCAAAATCCGAAAATCCCCCCCATCAACCTAAAAAACTGACCGCCCAACAGCAAAGTGTCATCAATAAATTATTCCGACGCCTGATCCTCTTTCTCTTTGTCCTGTTTGTTTTCTCTTTTCTGGATCGAATCAATATTGGGTTTGCTGGTTTGACGATGGGAAAAGATCTCGGTTTAACATCCACCATGTTCGGTTTGGCTGCTACGCTGTTTTACACCACTTACGTTATTTTCGGCATTCCCAGCAATGTGATGTTGAGTATTGTGGGAGCCCGTCGCTGGATTGCGACCATCATGGTGTTATGGGGGATCGCTTCCACCGCCACAATGTTTGCCACGGGTCCCACGAGCCTGTATATCCTGCGGATGCTGGTGGGCATTGCGGAAGCAGGCTTTTTGCCGGGGATTTTGGTTTATCTGACTTATTGGTTTCCGGCCTATTATCGTGCGCGTGCCAATGCGCTGTTTATGGTTGCCATGCCCGTAACGATGGCGTTTGGTTCACTCATTTCCGGTTATATTCTGGCAATGGATGGCATCTGGGATCTGCGTGGTTGGCAGTGGTTGTTTTTGCTGGAAGGCTTCCCTTCTGTTTTACTTGGTTTTGCTGTCTGGTGTTATCTGGATGATTCACCAGAAAAGGCCAAATGGTTAACTCGTGAAGATAAGCAGTGCCTTCACGAGATGATAGAAAACGATAAGCTTTCTATAACCCAGCCCAATGAACAGATTCAACCACAAAAAAACCGCTTATGGCGCGAAGTTTTTACCCCAATGGTATTGATGTACACCTTCGCTTATTTCTGCCTGACCAACACCTTAAGTGCCATTAATATCTGGACGCCACAGATTATGCAAAGTTTCAATCAGGGCAGCAGCCATGTGATGATCGGCATTTTGACTGCCATTCCACAATTCTGCACGATCTTGGGCATGGTTTACTGGAGCCGCCGCTCAGACCGCTGGCAAGAACGCAAAATGCACACAGCCTTACCCTACCTGTTTGCCGCCGCAGGTTGGATTTTAACTTCACTGACTAATAACAGCATAGTGCAACTGTTGGGGATCATTATGGCTTCCACCGGATCGTTTACCGCTATGGCGATATTCTGGACAACGCCAGATCAATCGATTAGCTTGCGTGCCCGCGCCGTGGGGATCGCGGTGATCAATGCTACGGGTAATGTGGGGTCTGCCGTCAGTCCTTTACTGATCGGCTGGTTAAAAGATCAAACAGGGCATTTTAACACCGGGCTTTATTTCGTAGCCGGATTACTCATCATCGGTGCGTTAATCGTTTTTCTGATCCCGATGAAACATTCACGGCCACAGGCAAGCGCATAAATAACGAGCAACTATTGATACCTTAGCCAACAATAAGATACAGGAGGAAATTGATGACTGTATCCAATGTGCCCAAAGCCAATAAATCCATCATCACTAATATCGATATCAGCAAGGACTATGACGAAACTCGGGGATCGGATGATGTTCACTACCAAACTTTTGGTCATATGGCGGCATTTTTCGGGCGTAATATGCAGGCGCATCGCCATAACGGTTTTTTCCAACTCCATTATCTGGTGACAGGACGAATCGAACTGCAATTAGACGCACAGCATTATTCCGTACAAGCCCCTCTGTTTATCCTGACGCCACCTTCTGTTCCCCACGCCTTTTTTACGCAGGAAGATACGGATGGTTATGTACTGACCGTCCGTCAGGAGCTGATCACTCCATTGCTCGGTTCACTTTATCCCACCCATCGAGAACTGGTTGATATTCCGGCTATCTGTCTTTCCGTCGCGGATAAATATGATGAATTGGAAACATTCAACCATTATTGGGCACTGATTGGGCGTGAGTCTGCCAACCAATTCACCGGACGAGAACAAGCACTAACTTTCCTGGCTCAATCTCTGTTTACCTTTTTGCTACGTAGTATTCCCCTTGACGATCATCATTGCGGTGGTGTCAGAGGAGAATTGAAACTGTTTCAGCGCTTTAACCGATTGATTGATCAACACTATCACCAGCATCTTGCCGTGCCAGAATATGCAGAAAAATTGGGAATTACAGAATCACGCCTAAAGGATATGTGCCGACGCTTTGCCAATCGACCACCAAAAAAGCTGATCTTTGACCGACTACTGCGGGAAGCAAAACGGTTATTGCTGTTTAGTGATAGTCCCGTATTTGAGATAGCGTATCAGCTTGGATTTAAAGATCCTGCTTACTTCACCCGATTTTTTAATCGGTTAGTGGGGTGTTCACCGAGTGTCTGGCGGGAACACCTCTAAATTCAAGTTACGTATTCAACGCGTTGAATATACGACCGCCAAAATTATTGGCATACCAGTTATCACTTTAGCACTACAGACATCACTAAAAAAACAATACGTTAATGCTGATAAAATCTCTTACGGCTGTAGTACTAAGTGTCTGAAGTCACGCAGGCAGCAACTGTAAAATAGTTGGTATTGTTACCAATGCAATAAGCAGAGAAATGATAATGGAAAAAGAAATAATTTCCTGTTTAAAACCATACTTATTAGCAAAAACATAAACACCCGCTCCTATAGGCTGTGCAGCCATGACAATCGCGGTAATCAGCCAAATATTATTTGCCTGCTGCATACCGAATAGATAGTAAGCACAGATAAACGTCATCAACGGCTGTATCCCCAGTTTGAGTAACAACATCGGTATAGCCAGTTTTAACGCTTCTCCGTTGATATGTTCTTTGACCTTAAGCCGAGATAACCCCAATCCCAAGGCGAACAAGGCTGTTGGACCTGCGGCATTGCCAAGAAATTCAGCAAATGTTTGTAAAAATATCGGAACGGGAATACCAAAACAAACAAAGATCAATCCCGCAACCACTGAGATCGTCAAGGGATTGCTCAGTATCGTCTTTAATGCCCCAACGAAACTTTGGTTAATGGATATTCTTCCACCTGATTGGCGGGTAGAAAAAATATCGTAAGAAATAATAACAGCCATGATAGCAGGAATATTATGCAGTATTGTAGCAATAGCGGCAGGAAGCGCGGCGGATTCACCATAAACCGCAATCAGTATTGGAACCCCCATATATCCAGTTGTACCATAACATGCCCCCATACTTAGAATCGATGATTGTGGTAAACCAACCCCCATGATTTTTGCCGCCAACATTCCCAAAACATACACTACACAAATACCAGCAAGAGTGGCAACAATAAAACCCCACTGTTGCAGTTCACTAATATCTGCACGAGCAATGGCAAGAAACAATAAGGCAGGGAGTGCAATATAGAGTACATAATCATTGATTAATTTATCGGAAAGCCCACTATCAGGACGCAAACGCCCAAAACAATACCCAATAAATATAACCAGAAATATTGGCGCAACTATCATAAACATTTAAATCCAGCCTCATATTAGTTAAAAATATGACAACATACTCCCCCAGATTTAACTGGGGGAGTATGTTATTTTAAGAACTCCCTGGTATATTTTCCAACAGAAGATGTATATAAGACATCTGTAGCATAGAACTGATCTAACTGATTTCTAATTTGCTCAAATTCCTGTTCTTTTCGTGAATAAATTTCAACTAACATGCTATCCAATCTTTCTTTTACTTGCTGAACAAGACCAGGATCATTCGCAGCATCAAACAATCCTTCATCAGACATGATTTTTTGTAATGTTGCATCATGTAATCCTATACTGTTCAAAAAATAAGAAACATCACGAGCAGCGCCAAGAAATGAAGGAATGTTAGCTACTCCCATATTTTCTTGTTCAACAATACGCCCACTGATAGGTCTATACAACAGGGCGAGGGCGTAGAACGTTTTATGAACACAATTGGAGCGAAAATAACCCTCAGTTAGATTAAATTTAAAGCAGCCCAACACATCCTGTCATCAAAATAGTTTGGATATTGTTCGTGTTGTTTTTAATTTAAGCACTCACGCTCTCGCCCTGGTGAAAAATATCCAATTGAGAGGCAAAATTACGCTCGGTGTACCTAACGATTTCAGTATTACAAAATTGCACAAAGCTATTTCTTATTGTCTGACTGAACATCCTGAATTGAAAATAGAGATCACTGCAGCTTCATCACCTGTACTTTCTGCGTTATTGGAAAACCAACAATTAGATATGGCGATTACAAAAGAAATAGCTATCAGAAACATAGCCAACTATGTAATTGGGATAAGCAAGCAAAAAATAATGATTACCAAAACACAAAGCCGGTCACATTTACGCAACAAACTCCCTGCTTTTATCGAAAAGTACCAGTAAATCCTCCGAAAGTCTCTTCAAAAAGAGCCGTTTAATCGCTTCAATCAAACAGTGAAATAAACATAAAATTAACACCTACTCCCCCATATGGATAACAAATCAAAATAAGGGGATTTTTTGGAGCATGAGGTTGCTATGAGACTAGAAAATTTGCGTGCTGATCATAAACGCCCATTTACCAGTAAAGAATACCTGAATTCACTTCAGGATAGCCGCGAGATTTACATCTATGGTGAACGGGTCAAAGATGTCACAACACACCCGGCTTTCCGCAATGCGGCTGCTTCAATCGGTCAACTGTATGATGCCCTTCATGCCCCAGAAACCCACGATGTACTCTGCTGGGATACCGATACCGGCAGTGGTGGCTACACGCACAAATTCTTCCGTTTCGCCACCAGCGCTGATGATATCCGCCAGCAGCGCGATGCTATTGCTGAGTGGTCACGCCTAAATTATGGCTGGATGGGGCGTTCACCCGATTATAAAGCGGCATTCTGCTGCTCACTGGGTGCTTATCCTGAATATTATGGACAATTCGCTGACAATGCCCGTATCTGGTATAAGCGCATTCAGGAAAGCTGTGTCTATTTCAATCATGCGATTGTTAATCCACCTATTGATCGCCATAAACCCGCAGATCAGGTCAAAGATGTTTTTATCCAGATAGAAAAAGAGACAGATGCCGGAATTATTGTCAGTGGTGCCAAAGTCGTTGCCACCAATTCAGCCCTGACGCACTATAATTTTATCGGTTTTGGCTCTGCACAAGTTATGGGAGATAATCCTGATTTTGCCCTTATGTTTGTTGCACCAATGGATGCCGATGGCGTGAAATTAATCTCCCGCGCCTCTTATGAATTGGTGGCCGGTGCAACTGGCTCCCCCTTTGATTACCCCCTTTCCAGTCGGTTTGATGAAAATGACGCCATTCTGGTCATGGATAAGGTATTAATTCCGTGGGAAAACGTGTTAATTTATCGCGATTTTGATCGCGCCCGTAATTGGGCGGTGCAAAGTGGTTTTGCGCGGCTGTTCCCCATGCAAGCCTGTGTACGTCTTGCCGTTAAGCTCGATTTCATGACGGCACTGTTGCAAAAAAGCCTTGAATGCACTGGCGTGGTGGAATTCCGCGGTGTTCAGGCTGATTTGGGAGAAGTCGTTGCATGGCGCAATCTGTTCTGGTCACTGACAGATGCGATGTGGGCAGAAGCCAAGCCGTGGGAAAATGGCGCTTATTTGCCTGATACTCAAGCAATTCAGACTTATCGCGTGATGGCTCCCATGGCTTACACAAAAATCAAGAATATTATTGAAAGCAATGTCACCAGCGGCTTGATTTATTTGCCATCCAGTGTGCGTGACATGAATAATCCTGAGATCAATAAGTATCTTGAAAAATATGTCCGTGGCTCAAATGGTATTGATCATGTGGAACGGATCAAAATCTTGAAATTAATGTGGGATGCCATTGGCAGTGAGTTCGGTGGTCGCCATGAATTATACGAAATCAATTATGCCGGCAGTCAGGACGAAATTCGCCTGCAATGCCTGCGTCACGCCCATGGTTCCGGCAATATGAAGAAAATGATGGCATTGGTCGATCGCTGCCTTTCTGACTATGATGTGAAGGGTTGGACCCGTCCCCACTTACACAATAACTGTGATATTAACCTGTTAGATAAGCTGCTGAAATAAATCAGGAGCAGGAGCTAGTATGTCTGTAGAAAATAAACATCGCTTGCGTTTCAGGGATGCGATGGCAAGCCTTTCCGCTGCGGTGAATATCATCACCACGGATGGTCCTGCGGGACGTTGCGGTATGACTGCAACGGCGGTGTGCTCAGTGACAGATACGCCTCCGACTCTGATGGTATGTATTAATCGCGATAGCGCCATGAATCCGGTATTTCAGGAAAATGGTCATCTGTGTGTCAATATCTTGGATCATGAACAGGAATTGATGGCACGCCATTTCGCGGGCATGACGGGTATCAGCATGGAAGAGCGCTTTAATTGGGATATCTGGAAAACTGGCATACTGGGACAACCCTTGCTACAAGGGGCACTCGCCAATTTAGAGGGATGTATTAAGCAAGTACAGGAAGTCGGTACTCACTATGTCTATCTGGTGGAAATAAAACAGATCCTTGTTCGTGAAGAAGGTCATGGCCTTATTTACTTTAAGCGTAATTTTCATCCAGTGATGGATAAAAATATGGCAGCCGTTGTTTAAAAACAGCGCATTAAAACAGAAAAATTCTTAACACAACCTCCTGACATGAAGGCTCCTTAACAAAGAGCTTTCATCTCTCAATTCTTATCAATATCTTTTTAATGGATATTTAATAGACTCGATAAACTTCAAGTTGCAATCCGCCAGACGACGCGAGGCCTTATATTTCTCCGCTGTGCGGGGAAATATGACACGCATCTTGAAGTTGGATTGGTATAGACTTAGCACTGAATATTGGCCAAAAATTTCAGTCTGAAAATCCTCAATCTCACTTCAAAATACATAATTAAAAATTTATATATAAATAAAAGAAATTCAATTTCATAATCATTTTTATTTCATCTACCTCTCTTAAACAAATAACAAACAACAGAGATTGAATGACAAGCAAATTGATTTATTTGCGAGCACAAAACTCCCTTATTAATAATTTTTGATATTAATTTGGTGAATATTTTGCCAGATCTGGTATTACTCTTTTTAGTTAGTGTGATCAATCGTTGAGAAGATGTCATACCAGTACATTAACCTCCCTTGTTTTACGATCACCTTGAATAAATAAACAAAATCACAACCTAAGTGATACATTTAAGTTACAAATATGTTAACAACAGTATAATTATCTGAATATATTTTTATCTGAGTGTATTGCCCATCTAATGATAGCAAACAGAGGCATCACTATGAGTAAAACCGCGCCGATCGGTTTATGGGATCAACCCAAACCTTTCTTCATGATATTTTTTGTAGAACTGTGGGAACGATTTGGCTACTACGGTGTTCAAGGCATTCTGGCTGTTTACTTCGTTCAACAGCTCGGTTTTTCAGAAGCACAATCATTTATCACTTTTGGTGCATTTACTGCGCTGGTCTACGGGCCTGATTTCCATCGGTGGTTATGTTGGTGATCACTTACTGGGGACAAAACGTACCATTGTTTTAGGGACTATCATACTGGCAATAGGCTATTTTATGATTGGCCTTTCCATCATAAATCCTGAGCTGATTTTTTATGCCTTGGGAACCGTCGCTGTCGGTAATGGCCTTTTCAAAGCTAACCCTGCCAGTCTGCTGGCAAAATGTTACCAGCCGCAAGACCCACGTTTGGATGGTGCATTCACGCTATTTTATATGTCCATCAATCTTGGCTCTCTGGTTTCCCTCTCTTTTGCCCCCGTTATTGCCGAAAAATATGGTTATGCAGTCACCTACAATATCTGTGGTATCGGTCTGATTACTGCCCTGCTGGTTTATATCGCCTGCCGTCGTATAGTACATAACATCGGTTCAGAGCCAGACCATGCCCCTTTGCGCTATACCACCTTATTTTTGGTCTTGATTGGTACAGTCACTATGATTGGCATTTGTACATGGTTATTGCACAACATCAAAATTGCCAATATTGCCCTCATGACGATCTCCACCATTGTTGTGGTGATTTTCTTCTGGCAGGCATTCAAACAAGACAGAGTCGGTCGCAATAAAATGTTTGTGGCATTTATTCTGATGCTTCAGGCTATCGTGTTCTTTATCCTGTATAACCAGATGCCAACCTCCCTCAACTTCTTCGCCATCAATAACGTTCACCACCAGATTCTGGGTTTTAATATCAATCCCATCAGTTTTCAAGCACTGAACCCATTCTGGATCATCATCGTCAGCCCTATCCTGGCCGTGGTTTACACTAAACTGGGTAACAAAGGTAAAGATTTTTCCATGCCAACAAAATTCACCTTCGGCATGTTCTTATGCTCCCTAGGCTTCCTGACCGCCGCCGCCTCTGGTTTATTTGCCGATGAGAGTGGTATTACATCCCCATGGATTATCGTACTGGTGTATCTGTTCCAGAGCATCGGGGAGTTAATGATTAGTGCATTGGGATTGGCAATGGTGGCAACGTTTGTTCCTAGCTACCTGACTGGTTTTATCCTGGGCATGTGGTTCCTGTCACAAGCTACGGCATCAGTATTGGGGAGTTATGTAGCAACCTTTACTGCCGCACCGGAAGGCGTGACGGATCCACTGCAAACCCTGCCAATTTATACTGGTGTATTTGGCAAAATTGGGATTGCCACACTGATTGTCGCCGTGATTATGGCCTTTATGGTGCCGTGGTTGAACAAGATTATGAAAGCGTAACTTGCCTAACCCTGCTTGATTAAACAAATGTTCTGCACGTTGATAAGTCAAATAACAGGTGGGGAAATACTCAGTTGAGCTGGCTAATTCAAAAAGAACTTAGCCAGCTTTTACATAAACTATACCAATTCAACTTCAAGATGCGTGTTATATTTCTCCGCTGCGCGGGGAAATATAAGGCCTCGCGTCGTCTTGCGGATTGCAACTTGAAGTTCATCGAGTATAAATAATAAATTTCATATAAATAACAATTTATTACAGCACATCAACCGCATTCAGTTCTTTAAAGGCCTGCTCCAGACGAATAACCATAGAAGCCTGAGCAGCACGCAGCCAAACCCGTGGGTCGTAGAATTTCTTGTTAGGCTTATCTGCGCCTTCTGGGTTACCCAACTGGCCTTGTAGGTAACCTTCGTTCTTTTTGTAGTAATTCAGAATACCTTCCCAAGTTGCCCATTGGGTATCGGTATCGATATTCATTTTCACTACACCGTAGCTCACGGCTTCCTGAATCTCTTCTGCGGTAGAGCCTGAGCCACCGTGGAAGACAAAGTCCAGGCTGTTGTGTGGCAGGTTGAATTTTTCAGAAACGTAATCCTGTGAGTTGCGCAGAATTTTTGGCGTCAGTTTAACGTTGCCTGGTTTGTATACACCGTGAACATTACCGAAAGAAGCCGCGATGGTGAAACGTGGGCTGATAGCGTTCAGTTTCTCATACGCATAGGCCACATCTTCCGGCTGAGTGTACAGGGAAGAACTGTCCAGATGGGAGTTATCAACACCATCTTCTTCACCACCAGTACAACCCAGTTCGATTTCCAGTGTCATGTCGATTTTTGCCATGCGTGCCAGATATTGACTGCAAATCTCGATATTTTCTTCCAGAGATTCTTCTGACAGGTCGATCATATGAGAGGAGAACAGCGGTTTGCCAGTCTGCGCGTAGTGTTTCTCACCCGCATCCAGCAGACCGTCGATCCATGGCAGCAGTTTACGGGCACAATGGTCGGTATGCAGGATAACCGGCACACCATAATGTTCTGCCATCTGGTGAACGTGGTGAGCACCCGAAATAGCACCAATAATCGCCGCTTGCTGACCTTCTGCTTTCAAACCCTTACCGGCAATGAAAGAGGCACCACCGTTGGAAAACTGGATAATGACCGGAGCACGTACTTTTGCCGCCGTTTCCAACACTGCGTTGATGGAATCAGTACCAACGCAGTTAACCGCTGGCAACGCGAAATTGTTTTCTTTAGCGATGGCAAAGACTTTTTGAACATCATCACCAGTGATGACACCCGGTTTTACGAAATCAAAAATTTTAGACATGTTACGTGGTCCTGTATTGACATTGAACAGGCAGCCAATGCTGCCTGTTATCACAACTTAATTACTTTTAGCACGTTCTTCCAGCATCACAACGGCTGGCAGTTTTTTGCCTTCAACGAACTCAAGGAAAGCACCACCACCAGTAGAGATGTAAGAGATCTTGTCAGCAATTTCGAACAGATCGATTGCCGCCAAGGTATCACCGCCACCTGCGATTGAGAAAGCATCACTTTCAGCAATTGCACGGGCGATAATTTCGGTTCCTTTACGGAAGTTAGGGAATTCAAACACACCGACCGGGCCATTCCACAAAATGGTCCTGGCGCTTTTCAGGATTTCAGCCAGACGTTCGGCAGAAGCATCACCCAGGTCAAGGATCTGCTCTTCATCTTTAATTTCGCTGGTCGATTTCAGCGTCGCTTGCGCGGTCTCAGAGAATTCTGTCGCAACACGAACATCGGTAGGAACCGGGATGTCACAGCTTTCCATCAGTTTTTTCGCTTCAGGAATCAAATCATCTTCGTACAGTGAACGGCCAACATTATGCCCTTCTGCGGCAACAAACGTATTGGCAATCCCACCACCGACGATCAGCTGATCGGCAATTTTGGTCAGTGAATCAAGAACAGTCAGTTTGGTTGAAACCTTAGAGCCACCCACAATCGCCACCATTGGACGAGCAGGATTGTGCAGTGCCTTACCCAAAGCTTCCAGCTCACCAGACAGCAGCGGACCAGCACAAGCAATTGGAGCAAACTTGGCAACGCCGTGAGTGGATGCCTGAGCACGATGTGCAGTACCAAAAGCATCCATTACATACACATCACACAGTGCAGAATACTGCTTCGACAACATTTCATCGTCTTTTTTCTCACCTTTGTTGAAGCGAACGTTTTCCAGAACAACGAGTTCGCCTTCTGCCACGTCAACACCATCCAGATAGTTTTTTTCCAGACGAACAGGAGAAGAAAGTGCTTCTTTCAGATAATCAACGACAGGTTGCAGTGAGAACGCTTCGTTGTATTCCCCCTCAGTCGGACGTCCCAGGTGAGAAGTAACCATGACCTTGGCTCCCTGACTCAACGCAGCCTCAATCGTCGGCAAAGATGCACGGATACGTGCATCAGAGGTAACTTTGCCATCTTTTACAGGCACATTCAGATCAGAACGGATCAAGACACGTTTACCCGCCAGATCTAAATCAGTCATCTTAATTACAGACATGGTGAATCCTCTCATTGATTCTTTATAAAATTACTCAATCTTCTGCTGTGTGCCGTTTGTGACACAACAAATGATTATTTGAAACCGGTTGCGGCCATTGCCAGCGTCGTATCAATCATACGATTGGCAAAGCCCCACTCATTGTCACACCACATCAGGGTTTTAATCAGGTGTTTCCCGCTCACCCTCGTTTGTGTGCCATCCACAATAGCACTGTGGGGATCGTGGTTAAAATCCGTTGAAACTAACGGCAAATCCGTGTAATTCACTATACCACGAAACTCCCTGACCGCTGATTTTTGCAGGATCTGGTTCACATCTTCAACATTCACTGCCGAGCGGACGGTGACACTTAAATCAATGGCCGTCACATTGATAGTGGGCACCCGAACAGAAATCGCCTCAAACCGATCATTGAATTTAGGAAAAACACGTGTGATCCCCGCAGCCAGTTTTGTATCAACAGGAATAATGGATTGACTAGCCGCCCGGGTTCGACGTAAATCACAGTGATAAGCATCAATCACGGGTTGATCATTCATTGATGCGTGGATGGTTGTCACCGTACCTGATTCAATATTGAACGCATCATCCAACACTTTGATGATTGGAATAATGCAGTTTGTTGTACAGGATGCATTAGAAACAATACGATCTTCGGCAACCAATGAATGGTGATTGACACCATATACCACGGTCGCATCCAGATTATTTCCCCCTGGATGTGAAAACAGGACTTTTTTAGCCCCACTCGCGAGATGAGACTCTCCGTCTGCCCGCTCGCCATATTTACCCGTGCAGTCAAGTACAATATCAATATCCAGCGCTTTCCACGGCAGGGCTGAGATATTCGGTTGATGAAACAACCGAATACTGTTTTCTCCTACTTGCAGTAAATCATTATTCAGGCGTACATCCCATGCAAAACGCCCATGACTGGAATCGTATTTCAATAAGTGAGCAATGCCTTGTGCATCTGCCAACTCATTGATAGCGATCACTGAAATTTCAGCTTGACGCCCGGATTCGTAAAGAGCACGCAACACGCTGCGCCCAACTCTCCCGAAACCGTTAATCGCTACCCTGATAGTCATGTTACTCCCTGAATTTCTCTGTAGTTACGCAACCGCTTAGGATAACTGAGCAATGTCTGCTTGTACTGATAATTCATCACAAAATTAACCAGATTGTGACATACAAGACATTTTATAAACTAAATCACACAGTTAACTGAAACGGTTCAGCCACTATAGAAGCAGATTACGAGAAAACAAGAGTGATGGCAAGCGTCATTCGTCACATGATGGAGGAAAAATCGAACAAAAAAAGAGCGCATTCGCTCTAAAATTGATACGAATGCGCTTAATATGGGTTATTTGCCGGTTATTTCAACAAATTCGTTGCCTTGGCTACTACATTTTCAACCGTGAAGCCAAATTCTTTGAACAGAATATCAGCAGGTGCAGATTCACCGAAAGTATTCATACCGACGATAGCACCATTGATACCAACATATTTGAACCAGTAATCAGAGATACCCGCTTCGATGGCAACACGGGCAGAAACGGCCGCTGGTAATACGGCTTCACGATATGCTGCATCTTGCTTATCGAAAGCATCGGTTGATGGCATAGAAACCACACGAACCTGACGACCTTCAGCGGTCAGTTGCTCAGCCGCTTTCACCGCCAATTCCACTTCGGAACCCGTAGCAATCAGGATCAACTCAGGCTGGCCTGCACAATCTTTCAGGATGTAAGCCCCTTTCTCGATATTCGCTAATTGCTCAGTAGTACGATCCTGTTGTGCCAGGTTTTGACGGGAGAAGATCAATGCAGTTGGACCATCTTTGCGCTCAATGGCATATTTCCATGCCACCGCAGATTCAACCTGGTCACATGGACGCCATGTGCTCATATTTGGCGTTACGCGCAGGCTGGCAATTTGTTCGACGGGTTGGTGAGTTGGGCCATCTTCACCCAGCCCGATGGAATCGTGGGTATAAACGAAGATGCTACGCACTTTCATCAAAGCCGCCATGCGTACAGCATTACGGGCATATTCCACGAACATCAGGAATGTTGCGCCATAAGGCACAAAACCACCATGTAATGCAATACCGTTCATGATGGCAGACATACCGAATTCACGCACACCATAGTGAATGTAATTACCGTCCTGCACATCGTTCAAAGGCTTAGAACCAGACCATATGGTCAGATTACTTGGTGCTAAGTCAGCAGAGCCACCCATGAATTCTGGCAGAACTTTACCGAAGGCTTCCAGTGCATTTTGTGATGCCTTACGACTCGCAATAGAAGCCGGGTTCTGTTGCAGCTTTTCAATGAATGCCTTGGACTCAGCTTCCCAGTTCGCTGGCAACTCACTGCGGGTACGCCGGTTAAATTCAGCAGCCAGTTCTGGATAAGCGTGTGCATAGGCAGCAAATTTCTCTTCCCAAGTGGCTTCTTTAACCTTGCCTGCTTCCTGGGCGTTCCAGCCAGCGTAAATGCCCTGAGGAATGTCAAACGCAGGATATTCCCACCCCAGTGCCTTACGGGTTGCTTCAATTTCAGCATCCCCCAGCGGGGCACCGTGACATTCTTCTTTGCCTGCTTTGTTTGGTGAGCCAAAGCCGATGATGGTTTTGCACATCAACAGGGATGGCTTGCCTGTCTCTTTACGGGCGGCTTCAATAGCCGCCGCAATCGCGTCAGAATCATGGCCGTCTACGCCACGGATAACATGCCAGCCATAGGCTTCAAAACGTGCTGCGGTATCATCGGTGAACCAACCTTCTACCTCACCATCGATAGAAATGCCGTTGTCATCATAGAATGCGATCAATTTGCCCAGTTTCAGTGTACCCGCCAAAGAGCAAACTTCATGGGAGATGCCTTCCATCATACAGCCGTCACCCATGAATACATAAGTATAGTGATCGACGATATCATGCCCCGGACGATTGAACTGCGCTGCCAGTGTGCGTTCTGCAATCGCAAAACCGACTGCATTGGCAATACCCTGTCCCAATGGGCCAGTCGTAGTTTCTACGCCCGGAGTATAGCCATATTCTGGGTGGCCTGGAGTTTTAGAGTGTAGTTGACGGAAATTCTTCAAATCGTCAATAGAAACATCATAACCCGTCAAGTGCAGAAGACTGTATATCAGCATGGAGCCGTGGCCATTGGATAACACGAAACGGTCACGATCAACCCAGCCAGGATGAGAAGGGTTATGGTTTAAATAATCACGCCACAGCACTTCGGCAATATCAGCCATTCCCATTGGTGCGCCAGGATGCCCTGATTTTGCTTTCTGCACAGCGTCCATGCTCAAGAAGCGGATAGCATTAGCAAGGGTTTTACGAGTGGTCATTCTTTACTCCAAGTCGGATAAAAGCGTTAGTGAACTAAGAACTAATTTTCGCAGCGCAGCATACAAACCGCAATCATTAATACCAGAAATTAATGCCAGATGATAAGGAGAACTATCTTAATTTCTCCTTGACAATAATTCTTTGATTTACCTCGTTGTTTTGGTGCCCTATCGAGATAAAGCGGACAACTGAAGGTGTTATTGCGCAAATAAGGAATGATTTCCCAGCGTGACTTGCGCAATAAAAAACTACGTATTAGACACGATACTCAATAGGTTAATCAAGGTCAAAAAGGCGAGTTTTTCGGCCCAATTGGGCTTATGATGCAAAAGTAATAACATCCTGTAATTCCGAACGTTTACTGACTTCAAAGAACAGTAGTTTTGATAATTTCATCATAAAAAACGAAATTCATTTGTAATATACGCATTAAACTTCAAGTTGCAATTTACAACACTATATGAAATCACACGCATCTTGAAGTTAGATTGGTATACATTTTGATTACTGGATAAGTTCGAGTAAATCGTAGCCAATGCGATTTCAACAGCCAATTGTTTCGAAAAAAATAAGGGAAAAACAGATTAAGATAAAATTATTTCAACAGTTCTGCTTCATTTTATTATTGACATATTCATTTATTTTCATATACATGGAAAAAATATTATTGTACGGTATTTAACTACCTCTTACTCTAAAATCAATAACAAATGACAAAACCTATACCTGATTCAATATTAACTCCAGCCATCATACAATTAGATTCCATCAATACAAAACGCGATGAGCTGATCCAATTACTACATAATTGTGTCGAAAGTAATGCCTCTATCGGCTTTATTGCGCCATTGAAAGAAAACGAAGCAGAACAATATTGGCAAGATGTCGAAGCAGATCTTATATCAGGTCATCGAATACTCCTTGTCGCACCGGAAGGTGAAAATATCGCAGGTTCAGTGCAACTTTCCCTCTGCAAGAAAAAGAATGGACTGCACCGTGCCGACGTGGAAAAACTGATGGTACATACCGCTTACCGCCAGCGTGGGCTTGGTAGAAAGTTGATGAATGAACTTGAGCGCCTGGCGAAACAATATCAACGTCATTTACTGGTATTGGACACCCGCACTTACGATCCAGCTTCTACACTGTATCGAAAATGTGGTTTTATTGAAGTCGGGCAGATCCCCAATTTTGTCATCGATTCCAACGGAGAATTTTCAGGGACAACGTATTTTTATAAATGGATTGAAGATGTTCTGTAAAAAAACAAAAAGCCCCGAGTCAAAAACTCAGGGCTTATAAATTCTGGCGGTGCGGACGGGACTCGAACCCGCGACCCCCGGCGTGACAGGCCGGTATTCTAACCAACTGAACTACCGCACCGCGTGGTGTTCTGGTTGAGAACGGGGTGGATAATACGGGTTACGATAAAATCCGTCAATCGCTTTTTATAACAAAATAGTTTGCTTGCACGTTTTTTAGCCTCAACTATGCATTTACCACCATTTTGCCGCAGTTTATCAATGTATCTGCTCAGGTTTTATACGCCAAAGACAGCTTCCCCCCTTCTTTTCCACCAAATCCAAACGAGATTCATGCTGAATTAATTCTTCATCGGAAGCATAAACAATTTTCAGCCCTGCCTGTGGGCGAGTAATCTTTTGGATTTCTGCAACCTGCGTACTGCCTGACGTTTCTCCTTCCATCGAAAAAGCCAATGATGTCTGACCACCTGTCATTGACAGATAAACATCAGCCAGAATTTCGGCATCGAGTAATGCCCCGTGGAGAGTACGTTTTGAATTATCGATATGGTAACGGTCACATAACGCATCGAGATTATTACGTTTACCAGGGAAAAGTTTCCTCGCCAATACCAAACTATCTGTAATGGTACAAAACTCTGCAGTGGGTGGAATATCTCGATTCAATTTACTGAATTCATAATCCATAAAGCCGATATCAAACGTTGCGTTATGAATAATCAACTCAGCACCACGGATAAACTCAATAAATTCATCAGCGATATCAGCAAATTTCGGTTTATCCTGCAAAAATTCATCACTGATACCGTGAACTTCAAACGCTTCGGGATCAACTAAGCGTTCTGGCTTGATATAAATATGAAAATGGCGTCCTGTCAGACGACGATTGATAACCTCCACGGCACCAATTTCAATGATGTTGTGTCCCTCATAGTGAACACCTAACTTGTTCATACCGGTTGTTTCGGTATCGAGGACTATTTGGCGGGTAATAGCAGTGCTCATAATGTTTTTTTGTGTCAGACTTAGATTTTTGATTAAAGATAATATAGGAAGAGTCTACCAAAAATGAACAAACAGGTAGAAATTTTCACCGATGGTTCTTGCCTCGGCAATCCTGGTCCTGGCGGATATGGCGTTTTACTCCGCTACCAACAGCAAGAAAAAACGTTGAGTGGCGGTTATTTTCACACAACCAATAACCGCATGGAATTAATGGCAGCCATAATAGGATTGGAAGCGCTCAAACGTCCCTGTACCGTAATCTTGACGACAGACAGCCAATATGTGCGTCAAGGGATCACTCAATGGATCCATAACTGGAAAAAACGCGGCTGGAAAAAAGCAGACAAATCTCCCGTCGTCAATGTCGATCTCTGGCAGCGGCTCGATAAAACTATCTCGCGGCATGACATTGATTGGCGCTGGGTCAAAGGCCACGCCGGACATCGGGAAAATGAACGGTGTGATGAGCTGGCTCGCACAGCCGCGAATAACCCTACTCAAACGGATGATGGCTATATCGAAAGCGAAAATTAACCCTCCCACTCATCGTGTCGGTGAATATTTTTCGCCGCCCCCAGTGCATTACTGAATCTTGGTTTCATCAATGTTGCCCGCATGGGGTTTAATGTCAACGGTATTGTCCGTTTGCGGGCAATAATTACATTCAGACAACCCAATATTGACATGCAGGAGTTATCAAAACGCGTTCCGCTTTGCCACGGTAAAACATGGAAGTTGGCATGATGGATAACTTCATAATTAAGAAGACGCAGCCAATCCAATTGACGCAGCGTTGAAAACATTTGAGCTTTGCAAGATTGCCGACGATATACCGGAGCAATCATTTTCTTGAAACCTAATATACTCATTGGATTAAAACCACTGATAACCAACCAACCATCATCTATCATGATCCTATCGACTTCTCTCAAAAGCCAATGTGGATCAATACTATAAGTCAACATATGCGCCAACAAACAAGCATCGACAGATTTAGTTGCAAAAGGGAGGTAACAGGGATCAGTAATGACATTCATATTTTGCCCTTGTAACCCTATATTGACTTGATGGCTGACCAAACAGGAACGAGTATCAATTTCGGCACTTAAGTTGCCGATTTTCACTAAATGAAAACCAAAGATTTTGGGCCACCACGGTTCCAATTGACGTTCCAGAGCGACGCGGTAATATTCTCCCCACGGTAATGCGGCCCAAGAAGCAGGGAGGGCTATTTGCTTAATTGAACGTGCTGATCGCATGTCATCTTCCTTTCAACCTACTTATAAACCTACTATAAAAATGAGGCATATAATGGAGCTTATCAGGATACCCGCCCTTTCAGATAACTACATTTGGTTACTTTGTGATGAAAACAAACATTGTGCCATTATCGATCCTGCTGAATCACGACCTGTGATTGATATTCTAGCAGCAAATCAACTTATTCCGGCTGCGATTCTACTGACACACCACCATTATGATCACGTTGGCGGTGTTCCCGGGCTACTCAAACAATACCCTGAATTACCTGTATATGGCTCTGAGGAGACACAAAACAAAGGAGCTACTCAGATTGTCCATGAAGAGAACACCGTTGAAATAGGAAATTTTTCTTTCCGGATCATAGCACTACCAGGACATACACTTGGTCACATTGCATTCTATCAGGCTCCCTATCTGTTTTGTGGAGATACGCTGTTTTCTGGCGGCTGTGGACGACTGTTTGAAGGTACAGCCAAACAAATGTTTTCCTCTCTGGAAAAAATTTCATCATTACCCAATGATACGTTGATCTGCTGTGCTCACGAATACACGGCGGCGAATATGAAATTTGCAAAAACAGTATTACCTGACAATCAGATTATTCACGATTATTATCAAGAAACGCTTAAATTACGTGAAAATAACCAAGCAACAATCCCAACAGATTTACAAACAGAGAAAAAAATCAATGTTTTCTTAAATTGCCACGATATTGATTTACAAAAAAATATCGGTATCAAACCTAATTCAACGCCACTTTCTTCTATTTTTCAGCGATTAAGGGCTTATAAAGATCGATTTTAATTTTATTGGGTTGTCTTCCACGTAATAGGCCAGTATTATTGCTCACCTTTTAGGCAGGCATTAGAAAAGAACATGAAGACAAAAACGATCTTGTTCACCTCTGTTCTTCTTGCTGGGTGTCAATCGAGTCTGCAAACAGAGGCTCCTTCCCAGCAACAAGCACAGAAGATGTCTTCAACGAATCAGAAAGCAAACGGTATTGCAGAATCAGATGATCCTGCAAACTGGAAGGTGAGTCCGACAGCCCAACAAGATTTGTGGGGACATATTCGCGATGAGTTGAAGATGGAAATTCCTGATAATAGCAGGGTGAGCGAACAACAAAGTTACTATTTGAAACACAAAGGCCATATCCAAAATGTAATATTGCGTGCAGAACCGTACATTTATTGGATAGTTGAGCAGCTTGATAATCGACATATGCCAATGGAGCTGGTATTGCTGCCCATCGTGGAGAGTGCCTTTGACCCCCATGCGACTTCCTACGCCAAGGCGGCAGGATTATGGCAGATTATCCCAAGTACTGGCCGTCATTATGGCCTGAAACAAGATAAATGGTACGATGCCCGCCGTGACATTGCGGCATCAACAACCGTTGCTCTTGATATGCTTGAATATCTCAACACACGATTCAATGGGGATTGGCTTTTGACCATTGCCGCTTACAACAGTGGCGAAGGCAGGGTTATACGTGCAATCAAAGACAATAAAGCACAAGGAAAACCAACAGATTTCTGGTCGCTGTCACTGCCACGGGAAACAATGCACTATGTTCCCAAGATATTGGCTCTGAGTAATATCATTCGCCATAACGAACAGTTTGGTTTCAAACTTCCTAAGCCTGACAACCAACACGCTTTGGCAAAGGTTGAAGTAGGGCAACAGATCATGTTGTCACAAGCGGCCGAACTATCTGGGCTATCATTGACATCAATCAGGGCATATAACCCGGGCTATAAACAAGGTATGACGTCTCCTTATGGACCGCATTACATCATGCTACCAAGGAAGAACGTTAATCAATTTAAGGCGTCCCTGGCAAATAAAAACGTCTTGAATGACATCAACCTGGCGGTTAAACACAATACCTACAAATTACAGCAACAAAGTCATTATACCGTTCGTGCCGGAGATACATTGTCAGCGATTGCAAAGCGCTTCAAGACCACTCACCGAGAGTTACAAAGACTGAACAGCATAAAAACGGCTGATCGGCTCAAGATCGGGCAAGTGCTGAAAATCGATAACAGCAACCCAGTCACCTATCAAGTGCGCAAAGGTGATTCATTTTTCAGCATCGCCAAACGTCATGGTGTAAATCTTAATGATTTGATCAATTGGAATAAAAACATCAAAGTCAGAGAGATAAAACCAGGTATGGCTTTGACACTTTATCTTGAATAAATAATCTTATTCTCGCCAATACATAACTCCCTTCCTTTTGGATAGGGAGTTTATTTTATATACTCGATAAACTTCAAGTTGCAATCCGCAAGACGACGCGAGGCCTTATATTTCCCCGCGCAGCGGGGAAATATAACACGCATCTTAAAGTTGGATTGGTATATACCATAAAGAAGAGAAAGGAAGTACAAATTGTCATCATTAAAACAAAATATAAATAATCAACCCAATTCCTTTATTGAAATAAAGAAGTATCTTCTATTTCCTTTTGAGTACAAATTAACGTCCACTCCCTGCCTCGAAACAGAAAGCCGTGATTATAGTGCTATGCGTTTTCAACTGGATGGTAAATCGATAGTTTTTCGTCAAGCTAAAACAACGCCGAATAAACAAGGGCAATTTGTCACTCTTTGGAAAAGGCCGACGCCAGATGCAGAAATAATGCCTTTTGAAAAAAGTGATGGTATTGATTTTTGTCTAATAGCGACTTTTTCGGAACATCGAAAAGGTCTTTTTCTGTTTGACTCACATATTTTGATAAAACAAGGGATTTTCTCAAGTCAAACTAAAGCAGGTAAAAGAGGTATTCGGGTCTATCCTGAATGGGTATTCCCTGCATCAAAACAAGCAATGCAAACACAAAAATGGCAATCTTCCTATTTTATAAGTTTCGATAATCAGGATTCTGCCATTGAGCAATTTAAGAAAACCTTCTCAAATTATAATAACAAAAAATAATTAATTTGAGTTATTATAACTTGTTTAATCCTTACAATCAGGGGTATGTTAATTCCTGAAAACTAATAACAAGTGTTTAAATTGATCTTTAACACTTCATCAAAGATAAGGTTTATACTCGATAAACTTCAAGTTGCAATCCGCAAGACGACGCGAGGCCTTATATTTCCCCGCTGCGCGGGAAAATATAACACGCATCTTGAAGTTGGATTGGGATAGTTATTGGAGTGATGCCCTTTGCCGTTGAATTCGCCAAAATCTTTTTCCAAAATAACCTTTTTTGTGAATAAGCTCACAAAATAGAAATGATCAGGGTTATTCTAAAAACTAGACCTAATTTTTTTATTTATAATTCATCATGTTACAGAAACCCCCTCGATTTTGGCACGAAATCACGCAGCATGATGCACTCACCAGAGTGAATCTTGCGAAAATTTATTTTACAACGGCAATGTTTTTAACTTTTTACGCTGTGATTGTACAAAGCGCCTTTTTTCTCCACTTGATTTTATTTGGTTTTTAATTGTCCATTCCTTATTATTTCCGGCAGATTTTTTTATCACGAACGGAACAAATCATTCTGGCTTAACCGGACATTTCTGCCTTATTCAAAACAGGAAGCGCCCTATTTTCAGCTTATTGTCAGACTGAAAAAGCAGGTGCGCAGAATAAGCTCTTTCCTGCCGAATATGGCGATGTGCCTGTTAAGCCCATTGCCATTTTATATTCCATCGGCATGACTTCAGGGAGACAGACCGTGTCAGAGAAAGAGAAAAAGCCCCTCACAACATTGCAGGCAGGAAAAACGCTGTTAGAACAGGGACAGGACGCAATAACAAAACAGGCTAAAGAACGGTTAGCGGATGCAGGCGGTAACGCCAGCGATCTCCTCCGTTCCGTCACAGGAATAGCCGGCAAAGTCGGATTACCGGATGGGGTGGGCAAAGCCGCCACTATGCTCGATTCTGTGAGCGGAATTGCCGGCAAGGTCGGATTGACAGGCGGAGCGGGCAAAGCACTTGGCGGTCTCAGTACTGACAGCCTGATCAACGGGGGCGGCTTTGCCGGCGGGGCAGGCAAAGCACTCGGGGGTCTCAGTGCCGACAGCCTGATCAGCGGTGGCGGCTTTGCTGGCGGGGCAGGCAAAGTTCTCAAAGGTCTCAGTGCCGGCAGCCTGATCAGCGGCGGCGGCTTTGCCGGCGGGGCAGGTAAATCACTCGGTAGTCTCAGTACTGGCAGCCTGCTCCCCGGCGGGGGTTTTGCCAGCGGGACCAGCAAAGCACTCGGTGCGCCGGGGCTGGCCGCCAAAGCCGTGGCGGGTAATCTGGGGGCAGAAAAAATCCTGCAACAACTGGGCCAAATACTGGGGCTGGGCGGTGGAGCCGACCCCAGCGGCCTGCTGTTCACCCTGACGGCGGGCAGATTACCGGCGCAAACCTTTGTCGTCACCGATTTCAGTCTGGACGAACATTTCTCGCGCCCATTCCTGCTGGAAGTGGGGCTGGCCAGTGCCGACTCCGCCATTGACTTTCCGCTGGTGCTTGACCGCACGGCAACGCTCACTGTCCTGCTCAATGGTGTTGAACAGCGCAGCGTCACGGGCATCGTCACCCGCTTTGAGCAAGGCAACACCGGCCTGCACCAGACCACCTACCGGATGAGCATCCGCCCCGACCTGTGGCGCACCACCCTGCGCCAGAACTCGCGTATCTTCCAGCAACTCAATATCACCGGCATCATCACCAATATCCTCAAAGAGCACAGCATCCGCGACGTGGTGTTCAACCTGCGCCACCCGCACCCGGAGCGCGAATTCTGCGTACAGTACCAGGAAAGTGACTTCAATTTCCTGCAACGGCTGACGGCGGAAGAGGGGATTTTCTACTTCTTCGAATGCAGCAACGGGCGTAACACGCTGGTGTTTGCCGATGACTGCGGCTCGGTGCCACCGGGCATCCGCCTGCCCTATCAACCGGGCGAGGGCAGCACGCTGGGTGAACCGGCGGTCAGCAGCCTGACCCACAGCGCCCAGGTGCGTCCGGCTCAAGTGCAACTTAAGGATTACACCTTCAAAAATCCCGCATGGCCAGCCGAATTTCATCAGCAGATACGGGACGAAAACCTGCAACAGCTCTACTACGAACACTACGATTATCCGGGGCGTTTCAAGGATGAGGCGCACGGCAAGGCCTTCACCCGCTACCGTCTTGAAGCGCTGCGTAGCAACGCCATGACCGGAGAAGGCAGCGGCAATGCGATAGCCCTGCAACCGGGCAGACTGTTCATCCTCGATAATCATCCCCGCTTAGACCTGAACCAATCATGGCAGACCGTCTCCACCCGCCACAGCGGCAGCCAGCCGCAGGCACTGGAAACGGGCAGCGCAGGCGACGGCACCACGCTGAACAGCCACTTCTACTTTATCCGCCAGAACCAGCACTGGCGCCCGGCGCCGTTACCCAAACCCGTCATCGATGGCCCGCAAATCGCCAAGGTAGTGGGGCCGGCCGGCGAAGAAATATTCTGTGACCAGTACGGGCGGGTGCGCCTGCAATTCCCGTGGGATCGCTATGGCAAGAGTGATGACCAAAGCTCCTGCTGGATCCGCGTCACCCAACCGTGGGCGGGGCAAGGCTGGGGGATGCTGGCTATCCCGCGTATCGGGCAGGAAGTGGTGGTGGATTTCTTGCACGGCGACCCGGATCAACCTATCGTCACCGGTCGCACCTACCATGCCAGCAACCTTCCGCCGGGTGCCTTACCGGGCAGCAAAACCCAGATGGCCTTCCGCTCCAAAACCCATAAAGGCGAGGGTTACAACGAACTGCTGTTTGAGGATGCGAAAGGCAGTGAACGGTTGTCGCTTCATGCACAAAAAGACATGACGACTCTGGTACTCAATAACCGCGATACCCATGTGCTCGCCAACCACAGCGAAACGGTGGAGAAAAACCAGACCATCGAGATCCATGAGAACAAAGCGGAGACCGTCACCCTGAACAGCACGGAAACGGTGCAGGAAGTGCGCAAACTCACCACAGGCAAGGACTACATTATCACGGTCGGGACGCACAAGCAGGTCAACGTCAGCAATACCCTCTCCATCACGGCCGGGGATGTGATTGAACTGCGCTGCGGCGCGAGTGTCCTGCGCATGGACAGTGCCGGCAAAATCACAATACAGGGCAGTGAGTTCAAATTTGAGGCCAGCGGGGCAGTACAAATCACCGGTAAAGATATCGATCTGAACTAAAAGGACACCCTGAGATGGAATTTCGTAACCTGACCCCGTTTGCGGTCATGAATTATTCGATGCTCGATGTGGATGACGCCGAACATCATGTCGCAGTGATGAAAATCGGCTACCAGTTCATCCCTGCCGGACAGGGGGAGTACAGTGCTGAACTGTTGCCTGCGCCACCACTGTGCTTACAGGATGAATATCGCGGCACGATGAACGCTTCACAGGTGTTGCAGGAAAGCGACCTCGCCCCGTTTAAACCGCGCTGTGACGTGATTGTCAACGGCACAGCGTATGCGCCGCAAGGCCAGCCCTGCACTGAATTCCCGGTGCGGTTACAGGTGCAAAACAAACAAGGGCAAACTTTGCTCGATAAAGCCCTCACCGTCAGCGGGGAACGGGAATTTATCCGCGATGACGGTGGTCACTGGCAACTGAGTGAGCCGAAACCCTTTACTTCCCTGCCGCTGGATTACCGTTACGCCTTTGGCGGTGAATGCAAAATCTACACCAATGATGAAGCGAGCCAGCGTATCAGGGACAGTGACCGTCTGACCCCAGAACAACGCCAGCAGCATCCTGACGGTGAAAAAGCGCCACTTGCCCACGCCACCTGCGAAACCAATCCGCTGGGAACCGGTTTTATCATCCCGTGGTATGCCGAAGCTAAACAGCTTACCCATTACCCGGCCCCCCGTATTACCCGGCCGGATGCACCATTCACTGCGGAGCATTTTACGGCCCAACTGAATGGTACGTTACCGTCCGATACACTCACCTGCCAGCCACAGGGAATGGGCTTTATTGGTCGCCCGTGGCTGCCCCGCCGCGCATTGGCAGGCACTTACGATGATGACTGGTTGGCCCATCGTCATCCTTATCTGCCGAAAGATTTTGATTTTGGCTACTGGAACGGCGCACCGGCTGACCAAC
This sequence comes from Xenorhabdus sp. SGI240, assembly GCF_040081915.1. NCBI lineage: Bacteria > Pseudomonadati > Pseudomonadota > Gammaproteobacteria > Enterobacterales > Morganellaceae > Xenorhabdus > Xenorhabdus sp. SGI240. The sequence goes on along the minus strand of NZ_JBEBMB010000007.1, from coordinate 8,030 downwards.
AGATTGACTGGCCGGCGACCGATATCACGCTCACCCTGAGCAACCTGACTCCCGACGGTACGCTGCATATCCGCTTACCGGGACACCGCCCGTTTATCCTGCTGCGAATGCACAACGGCATGTTGCTACCGGTGCCGATGCGCACGGACACCCTTATTATCGATAGTGATGCCAAAACGTTGTACCTGACCGGCCGGCTGAGTTTCAAGGCTGATTTGCCGGTGCGGGTCGCCGAAGCGCGGTTTGAAATTAACCCGGATGCGCCGTTGCTCAAACTGGCACCACGGGAAGAGGAGAAAAAAGATGGCTGATAACTACACCGCCCGTACCGCAGGTGACTGGATGATTGTCGGCATGTTGCCGGATGTGTGCAAAACCCCGATGGGTTCTTCTACGCCGCCGATCCCCTACCCGGTCGTGGCGAAACTGGCCGACAGCTCCTCGCCTGTTCCCTCTGTGCGTGCCAACGGCCAGCCCGTGGTGGTGTTTGCCAAAAGTTTTGTGCCGACCACGATGGGTGACCAGCCCGGTGTAGCGAACGGTGTTAAAAGTGGCACGGTTGGTGGTAAATGCCATCCGCAGGAGCATACCAAAACGGTGCGAGCCGGCAATAAACTGGTGTTGCGCCACGGGGATAAATTTTGGATGAACGGGGCATAAGGAAGGAAACCATGACAGAAAAAAACGAAGCCAGTGCAGATACTCAGGCAGAAGAATCGACCAGCCCGAAAGCGCCTGATACCCCTATTGAACCGCCCAAACCGAACTCCCCGTTACCCCAAAAGGTACGGGATGACAGCCCGACGGGGGAAGGCAACACGATAGGGAAAATTGTCGGGCAGGCACCTCAGGCAGCTCATCCGCCTCATGAGGCGAATCCTGCTTTCACACCGGAAAATCAACCCGAAATGGGGGGATGGGAAATCCTGAAAGCGATGGGAAAAGCGTTGGGAAACGCTGTCGTAGATAAAGCCAAAGAAACCAAACAAGATCTGTCAACCGCCAGCGGATGGGACTCCATTGAGCAGAGTAAAGGAGTGGCCAAATCTGCCAGTAATACCGCCGTTGGACTGGCAGAAATGGCTGTTCAGGGTGGTATGCTGAACGCCAGCCGTGAGATGGACGAATCGGCAAATTCGTTAGCTTTTTGGGGGAAAATCTTTGGCAATAGTGACGCCGAAAAGCAAGCTAAAATGATAGGCGAAGTCGCGGATACCAACCGCACGAATGCAAACCAGTTTAATCTGGATGAGTACAAAATGGCGCTGGATACCCCAGGGCAACGGGTGGGCGGTACAGAATTTGATATTGCCATGCTTATTGGCCCGGTAAAAGGCGCAGGGGCTGCCGGCTCAGTGACGAAAACTCCCAAAATAGCGAAAGTTGCAGAAGCAGGGGCAAGGGCAAGGGCAAGGGCGGTAAAAAACAGTGAGGCCGCGAAAGTCGCAGAAGCAGGTGTCATGGCGGCAAAAAACAGTGAGGCCGCCAAAGCCGCCGAAGCATCGGGGGCTAAAATCAAAGGCCAGTCTCAGCAAAGGGCTAATCCCACGCCTGAAAAACCTAAAAATGCCGAAAAAGAGACCGTTGACAACCAGTCCAGCAATAAGGAAGGGAGTTGCACCGGGACGTGTAGTACAAAAGGTGAGCCTGTCGATATGGCCACCGGCGACTTCCTGCAAGTCTGGCCAGTGCTTGCCATTCCCGGATTATTGCCGCTTACCCTGACCCGTACCTATCGCTCCACCGCCAAATACAGCGGCCTGTTTGGGCCGAAATGGGCGGATGACTGGTCATGCCAGTTAGCCTTGTCCGAGGGCAAAGTGAATTTCACCGATACTGACGGCGTGCTCTATGATTTCAGTACACCGGATAACACGGTGCTCGCCCGTAACCAGCATATCCCTCATTACGTACTGACCGGTGAATTGAACGGCGAACTGCAATTGACCGATCGCCGCTCCCGGCTTATTTACCATTTTAATCATTCCGTTGGAAATATTCGCAAACTGTCTGCCATCACCGATCGCCGCCAAAATGCTATCCAGTTTATCTACGATAAACAATCAAAGCCAGTTGAGGTTACGCGCACTGATGGTTTCCGCCTGGTGCTGGGTTATCAGGATCAGCAACTCCAGACCATCGATTACCTTGAACCGCACAAACAACAGAGGTTGGTTACCTGTCATTATGATCCGCAAGGCTATCTCAATGAATGTGATGCCTTCCAGCACAATCACCTGTGGCATGAATATGACGTTCAGGGGCAGATGACCCGCTGGCGTGATACCGACCAGACGGATGTTAACCTCACTTATGATGAACACGGGCGGGTGCTGACAACGAGTACGCCTCATGGTTACTGGTGTGACAGTTTTCACTATGATGATCGGTTGCGTATCACGACCTACCGGGATGCTGAGGGCGGGGAAACGCAGCACCATTACGATCACAATGGACTGGTTTTCCGTGAAATTGATCCATTAGGCAGGATCACCCGCCGCCAGTGGCACAACAGCCAGAAACTGTGGGAAGAAGATCCCGCTGGCAATGTTACCACCTTCGATTACAACCCGGATGGTGCGCTGACGGAAGTAAAGCTGTCAACCGGTGAAATTTTTGCTTACGGTTATGACGAACAGGGGCAGCTTATCGAAAGTGTTCTGCCGACCGGCGAGCGCTGGCAATTCCACTATGATGAGCAGGGTAATCTGGCGGCGCTGATTAATCCACTGGGGCACAGGGAGGAATACCAATACGGTACACAGGGGGAGTTACGCCAGTGCCTGCTGCCGGATGGACGCCAGTGGCACTATACCTACGATAAACAACAACGGCTGGCCGCAGTTATCACGCCGGACGGCCAGACGACCGGCTTACAACTGGATGAACTGGGTCGCCTGCGCCAACTCACCGATGCCCTGAAACAACAGACCCGCTACCGTTACAGCGAGACCCATGCCAGCTTCAATGGCAGCCTGACCGATGTCGAACTGCCGGATGGCACCACGCAGCAACTGACCTATGACAGTGAACGGCGGGTGGTGGCGGTGACTGACGGCGAAGGCCGCACCACACGCTACACTTACGGCGCATTTGACCTGCTGACGCAAGTCACCCGGCCGGATGGCACGACGCTGCGTTTTGGCTATGACCGCCTGACCCGCTTAAATTCAGTCACGGCCTCCACCGGCGAAACTTACCGTTATGAACGGGATGCGGCCGGGCAGATTATCCGCGAAACCGATTTTACCGGACGCACCCTTGATTATCAGTACGATAAACTGGGACGTCGCACACAGGTACAATACCCCGATGGTCAGCAACTCCGCTGGCACTATTCGGCGGCGGGGTTACTGGTCAGGCAGGAAAGCTGGCAGCCGGAAGAAAATCAACCGGTACTGAAGGACACCACCACTTACGAATACAACCAGCGGCATCAACTGGTGAAAGCCACCAATGCCGATGCGGTGGTGGAATATGAGTATGACAAGACCACTGGCCTGCCGATCTGTGAGCGTATTAATGGTCGGACAATCACCCGCGAATGGGACAACCTGACGGGGCGCCCGGTCAGTGAAAGCCTGGATGGTCACACCCTGCACTTCGGCTATCACCCGCTGTCGGGGGCACTCAATCATTTTCAGTTCAGCCAGCATGCACCGTTGACACTCCGGCACGATGCACTGGGGCAGGAAACGGTGCGCGAAAGTGCCAACGGGTTTATCCTCGCCAGCCGCTACACCGCAACCGGCTTACTAGCCCATCAGTCAGCCGGGCGGGACAGCGCTTTTTTCCAGGAAGCACTGTCACAAAACGATCCGCACTTTCCGCCTCAGGCGACTGCCGTCAACCGGAGCTGGCAATATGACCGTGCCCATAACGTTTTGGTCATTGACGACAGTCGCTGGGGGCAAACCCGTTATCGTTACAATACCAACGACCAGATCCTGAACACCCAATTCAGTGGATTCCGCTCAAATGAAGAGCAATTCAGTTATGATACCAACGGCAACCTGCGCCAACATTTGCCGGTCGATGCGCAGGGCGCGATGGAACAGTTCACACAACGCCAGCAGGCCGGACGGGTGGTGCAGCGGGGCGATACACATTATCGTTATGATGACAACGGCCGGTTAATCGAAAAAGTTGAACAATATGACGGCTTCCGCCCTCAAGTCTGGCGTTACCGCTGGGATACGCAAAACCAGCTTACCCATTGTGAAACCCCGGACGGCTCGCGCTGGCAGTATTGCTACGATCCTTTTGGCCGGCGAATTCGTAAAATCAAAGAACGTGATGGAAAACTCACTTCGGCGAATTTAAAATTGTGGCTGGACGGTAAACCGGATCTGCCCGAAAATCCGGCAGCGCTGGGTGGCTACGATTACCTGTGGAGCGGGGACCAACTGATTGAGGAAGTGCCGTACCAGCTGGACGGCACGAGGCGGGAAGACAAACGCGTGCGCTGGCTCTATGAACCCGGTTCATTAACGCCAGCGGCGCGTGTTGAGCGGGGCAAACTGCACTACGCCATCAGCGACCATCAGGGCACGGTGCGGGAGCTGCTGGATGAACAGGGCGAACTGATCTGGAACCAGCGGCTGAGCACCTGGGGCAAAGCCGAAAACCGGGGCGGCGTGCCGTCCCATCATCCGGATCACCATGTTCAGTGCAACTTCCGGTTTTTAGGCCAGTATGAGGATGAGGAAAGCGGGTTATACTACAATCGGTTTAGGTATTATTCGCCGGAGACCGGGCAGTATATCTCGAGTGACCCCATTGGGCTGGCAGGAGGTGTAAATCCTTACGGCTATGTGCATAATCCATTGTCTTGGGTTGATCCTTTTGGATTGGCGGGTAAAGATTGTGATGCGCTGCTTAAGAACAAGAAAACTACTTATGAGGGGCCAAGCCGCCGAGACGCATTACGGGAAGCTAAAAGAGATGCAGGAATACCAAATAGCCAGCATCCGTTTAAAACCTCAAGGGTTGATTTGGGAGACGGATTCGGGGGTACTGTTCGTAATGCTAATGGTACTCCAGTTCAAACTCGACAATATCACTTTAAAGATAAAAACGGTGCAGAAATAGTTATTCAAGAACATAGTTTGGGGCACGCAAAAGCAACTCCTTTACATGGAGCTGAACCTCATTTTAATGTTAGACCAGTTGATAAAATAACTGGGCAAGTATTGGATACAGGTAGTGTTCCTGGTACTCATGGTCATTATAATTTTCCTATAGGGAAGTAATTATGTGGTTTAGTAATGCGATAAGAAATGAGCAAATAAAATATATGTTTAATAATGAGTTTGACATAAATAATGTTGAATTCATTAGTTATACCTTTCATCATCATTCATCGATACAGCTTTGTTTTATATGTAAAAAACCCCCTTTCGTATATCCTAAAAAATGGGATGAAAAAGGGTTTAATGCGATAAGTTTAGTTTTAAGTATGTCAAATATAAATTCATTTGAAAGCAAAGGAAATAAAGTGAATTTTATTTGTTCGCCTCAAATTAGTAGCACCGATAGTTCTACATCTATCGAAATAATCAACAAAGATTTTTATTTATTGTGTAATGCAGATTTTTTGACAATAGACGGTATTACTCCCTATGTAGATGAAAGGTGGGATTAATATTTGACTCATTGTTAGTCAGAACAAAAAAAGCCGGAAAGATCCCCATGATCTTCCGGCTTTCTTCTTTTTTAAGAGCCGCTCAGTCCCTGCCCTTAGTTGCTATTGTAGTCGCCAAGCAGTTCCCGCATTCTCAGCTTAATTTCACTGAGCTGATCCTGCTGGCGCTGGTACTGTTGCTTAATGGTGCGGGTCTCGTCACTGTCAGGAATAAGCACCAGACAGCCATCCATAATCTTCACGGTCAGGGTACAACCCTTATCAAACCCAGCCGCCTTAAGCCACTGGCCTTTAAGATGGATTGCGGGCGGGGCTTTGGCCTTGTCATTTTGCGGCACGTATCCCACGGTGTAATAACGTTCTGTTTTCGTCGCTTTATTTACTGCACGGTTTTGCCTAGAATGCGCCTTAGCCATGTTCAACTCCTAGATAGTTGGTTGTGGTTAGCGGTGTCGGGATGTTCTCAGCATCCCAATACCGCGTTAGCTCTGTCTCTTCTTTAGTTGTTCTTCACTGTCCAGCGTTTAGCATCGTGCATATGTAAAATGCTGCTAATCACTGTCTCAACAGCTTCCCGCTCTTTCTCGTCTAGTTGCGAAAGTGCTTCAAACTGGAGTTTAAGGCGATCATCAGGGCCACGTTCATCCGGTTCGAAAAGAAGCATATCCGCACTGACATTCAACGCTAATGCAATCCGTCTGAATACATCAATCGTGGGCTGAGAAGTGCCCGCCTCATAGCGCTTGTACTGTGAAACGTGCATCCCAATCTTGTCAGCCATCTGTTGTTGCGTAAAACCAAGCTCTTTACGGGAAGCCGCTAATTTATCAGAAAAGCTCATAGGAAATTCCAAAGTTGCTGTAACTGACATCACTATAAGCCTCCCTTTTTTATCGCTTGACGGATAGTATCATATAAGGGACTATATATATCATCAATATGAATCTTGACGCAGTTTTAAAGGATTAAGATATGGCTCGCATTCCCGACGCAGAATTACAGCACCTGAAATCCGCTGTCTCCTTAGTTGCCATCATTGAGCAGCAGGGACGGCAGTTGTTTAAGCGCGGCAAAGATATGACGGTGCTGTGCCCGTTCCATGAAGAAAAAACGCCCTCGATGGTGATCACTCCGTCGAAGAATCTCTATCACTGTTTTGGTTGCAGTGCGGGCGGATCGGTGATCGACTGGGTAATGAAAACCGAAAATCTGAGCCTGCGCCATGCCGCCGAACGCTTAAAGGCGATGCTGGGGCACAATCCGGCGGTTGAGCCGCTGGTACAGCCGGAAGAGCTGGCCAGTGATGCCATCGGCCAACAGGGGTTGCTGTCACGGGTGGTTGAGTTTTATCACCATACGCTGCTGAATGCGACAGAAGCCCAGGCGTATCTGTCCAGACGGCGGCTCAATCATCCTGAGCTGGTCAGTCATTTTAAGCTGGGTTTTGCCAACCGAACCCTCGCTTACCGCCTGCCGCCCAGCAAATACAAGGCCGGGGCAGAGATCCGCCGCCGCTTACAGGCTGTTGGGGTGCTACGGGAGAACGGGCGGGAGCACCTGCGCGGTTCATTGGTTGTGCCGGTGATGGATGCACAGGGGCAAATCCACGAACTGTACGGGCGCATGATCAGTGATGATCTGCGGGCATCGGTTGTTCGCCATCTGTACCTGCCGGGGGCCCATCACGGCGTCTGGAATGAAGCGGCGCTGGGTGCGTCCAAAACGCTTATCCTGTGTGAATCACTCATTGATGCGATGTCGTTCTGGGTCGCGGGGCAGCGCCATGTCACGGCGGCCTATGGTGTACATGGTGTCACCGCTGATCACTGGCAGGTCTTTGAACAGCACAACATTAAGCAGGTGCTGATCGCCTTTGATAACGATACCGCAGGCAATGAGGCGGCGGTGAAACTGGCGTCAGCACTGGTTGCCAAAGGGATCACACCGCTGCGCGTGGTGTTCCCGCCGGGCAGGGATGCCAATGAATATCTGTGTCAGATGGCGGAACCCGAAACCGCCTTTGCTCTGCTGATTGAGAGTGCCATGCCGATGCAGGATGTGGCCGGCATCGTTGCGGTTGAGCGCCAGACGGCTGAGCCGGACACCGTGCCCGAACCCGCTTCCCCTTTCGCCGCCGAACCGGCGCCCCGCGTGACGCCGAATGTGGTCTGTGAGTCGGGTGAGCATGGCGAGCTGCTCGTGTCAGTCGGCACACTGCAATGGTGTCTGCGCGGCATGGGATCAGTAAAGGCAGGTTCCGCGGCGATGAAACTCAATGTGCAGGTGCTGGACAGGCAAAGCGGGGTGTTGTTCGCGGATGGCGTTGATCTGATGAGCGCCCGCTCACGTCAGAGTTATGCACGACTGGCCGCCACTGAGCTGGGAC
>NZ_JBEBMB010000069.1:0-49450 GCF_040081915.1 Xenorhabdus sp. SGI240 | reverse complement strand
GCTGACCAGATTGTCGAGAACCAGGCCGATTAGGTGCTGGCGTTAAAAGGCAACCAGGGCGAATTTCACGACGATATCAAACTCTTTTTTGGCGTGAAGAGCAGGGAAAACCCGCGAGTTATGAAAGACGTGACTATATCACCAGTCACCGTGATAAGTCGGCCGACTTTATCGCGTGTGCAATACGCAGTCATTGGCACATTGAAACGAAGCTGCACTGGCAGTTGGACGTCAGTTTTGGTGAAGACAGCCAACGCCTGAGAAGTGGTCATGCCGCTGAAAACATAGCATTAATGAATAAAACAGCCCTTAACCTACTGAAAAATGAGAAAACAGTTAAGGTGGGTGTGAAAACCAAGCGTCAGAAAGCAGGCTGGGATAATAGCTATATGCTGAAAGTCCTCACGGTGGGTTTTACGTCAGTATAATTTAGACCCGTTTGCACTGGTCATATATCCCTATATGACCGGTTTAACTGATATCCATAAAAAAGCGTGGCATCATTTTGTTCAAGAAATTTTTTAACATTTATTCTCCTTTCATAGTGGCTTTAAATATCAGAACAAAATCCTTCGTTATATTTAACAATATATAACTATAAAATGATTACTATTGTTTCATAAACACAGAGTTAAAGAACAAATTTCACACACAACAATGGATTATCCTTAAAACGCTTATTAAGGCATAATCAATACTAAACACATTTTCATTCAAAAATGGACACCATATGCAATGATGGTAATTTTTTGTTATTTATCATATTATTACAATAAATAAAATTACAAATGAAGATATATCAAGATAAGAACATTGGTATTTTTAATTCAATTTCAGGTTATTCAAGCACCAGGCAAGAAAATATCATTAACATATTAATATAATTGATTAATAAACTGGATAGATATTAGAATTTAAAATAAAAATAATGATATATTCTTTAACAAAATTTGCACTTTATTTTTCTTAATATTTAATCAACATTTATGTGAATATTTTTAACAATTTTCCTTTTCTATATAAATCTTGCAATTGCGAGAGTGATCACGGTACATTTCACTGAAAATAACTATATTTCCCCTACCAAAGGTCTGGGGTTAAGTTTTTTGGATGTAGTAATAAAAACGTTTAGATAAACACCAACGCAATATCTGACAACTTATTATTCATATAAAAATCCAACTCGCACATTTAATTAATGTGCGGGTTTAGTAGTTTTTAAATTTTACTTTACCGCGTTATTTCGGAGATACTTATGGACTCATCTCAAGCAGGTTCGATAGCATCCTCTGCGTCCAGCAAAAGCAATCACACTACCTGGCGTAAATCAGATACAGTATGGATGCTGGGATTATATGGCACAGCGATTGGTGCCGGCGTTTTGTTTCTTCCCATCAATGCAGGTATTGGTGGTTTAATTCCACTCATTATCATGGCAATTCTTGCTCTTCCCATGACATTTTTTGCACACCGTGGAATGTGCCGTTTTGTTTTATCTGGTAAAAGCAGTGGTGATGATATCACCGGCGTGGTAGAAGAACATTTTGGTAAAGTTGCAGGCTTTCTGATCACCGTCCTCTATTTTTTTGCTATTTATCCTATTCTGCTCGTGTACAGTGTTGCATTGACCAATACGGTAGAAAGCTTTCTTGTGCATCAACTACAGATAGATGCTCCACCACGTGCATTGCTGGCATTAGTATTGCTTCTGGGTGTGATGAGCATCATCCGTTTCGGTGAGAAAGCCATTGTTAAGGCCATGAGTATATTAGTATTCCCATTCGTCACCGTTTTGATGCTGTTGGCCTTGTACTTAGTCCCTCACTGGAACACTACCATTTTTGATAGCCTGTCGCAGAATAGTATCATGTCTGCGACAAGCAGTAATGGTCTGCTGCTTACCCTGTGGCTGGCAATCCCTGTTATGGTTTTCTCTTTTAACCATTCCCCAATTATCTCAGCATTCGCAGTTGCAAAACGTGAAGAATATGGTGAGCACGCAGAGAAAAAATGCTCACGCATTCTGGCCTATGCTCATATCATGATGGTGCTGACAGTCATGTTCTTTGTTTTCAGTTGCGTACTGAGTTTGTCACCAGAAAATTTGGCAGAAGCAAAAGCACAGAACATCACTATTCTGTCCTACCTGGCTAACCACTTCCGTGTACCAACTATTGAGTATATAGCGCCATTTATCGCATTTATTGCTATAACCAAATCTTTCCTCGGTCACTATCTGGGTGCCCGCGAAGGCTTTAACGGTATTGTGAACAAAGCAATGATTAACACACGTGGCAAGACTATTCAGCATAAAACGCTGAATCGTATCACTAGCCTCTTTATGCTGCTCAGTGCCTGGCTCGTCGCTACACTTAACCCAAGCATCCTGAATATCATTGAGTCACTGGGTGGACCCGTTATTGCGATGATCCTGTTTATCATGCCAATGTATGCAATCAAAAAAGTTCCAGCTATGCGCAAATATGCAGGTAAACCAAGCAATATTTTTGTTATTGTGACCGGTTCAATTGCTATTTCAGCGGCAATTTACTCAGTCATGTAATCAGTTTTCTTCGTTGCTAGCATCTAAAAAATGCCAAATGCCAGTCGATCTTTTGATGACTGGCATTTTTTCATCCAGATGTTACCCGAAGATCGAATGAAACCAGCCGCTGACCGTTTTTACAACGAAATCCCACATACGTCCAAAGAAACCACTTTCTTCCACCGCTTCTTTAACGACCAGTGGGCGCTGATCAATCATCTTATCATTCAGTAAAAAGTTCACCGTACCCACCACTTGATTCTGAGCTAATGGTGCCTCAAGCGAGGTATTATCCAGAGTAAAGCTCGCTTTCAAATTCCCTACTTGTCCACGGGGAACTATCACGGAAGCCTCTTTTTCTACTCCCAATGCGACTTCTGGACGAGTCCCGTACCATACTTTCTCCGTTACCAAAGTATCACTGGCCTTCAACGGTGTCGCTGATTCATAAAAACGAAATCCCCATGACAAAAGTTTTTCACTATCAGAAAAACGTACGCGATCACTAGGCGCACCCAATACCACTGAAATCAAACGCATTGGCCCTTCAGTTGCCGATGCAACAAGATTATAGCCCGCGCCACTGGTGTGTCCGGTTTTGATACCATCCACATTTATTTTTTCATTCCACAACAGACGATTACGATTAGGCTGACGGATGCTGTTAAAAGTGAACACTTTTTCTTTATTCAGGGCGTATTCTTCCGGCACATCACGGATCATGGCCTGACTTAAAAGCGCCATATCATGGGCAGTACTATACTGCCCTGCTGCATCCAGACCATGCACTGTCTTGAAATGAGTGTTCGTCAATTTTAGTGTTTCTGAGTATTTATTCATCAAATCAACGAAAGCATCCTGACTGCCTGCAACATAATCTGCAAGTGCAATACTGGCGTCATTACCGGATTGGATAACAACACCGCGGTTCAGATCAATCACCTTCACCCTGTCACCCGGTTTCAAAAACATTAGCGATGAACCCTTAAGTATTGGATTCCCTGTAGCCCAGGCATCTTTACCAACCGTTACCCTATCTTCGGTGGAAATTTTCCCTGACTTGATCGCCTGTCCTACAACATAGCTGGTCATTATCTTCGTCAAGCTGGCAGGATCTAACCGCTCATCCGCGTTATTTGAGGCCAGGATTTTTCCACTGGAATAATCTATCAACACATAGGCTTTTGCATCAATTTCAGGTGTAGCGGGCTGTTCCATTGCATATACACTGATATTCGCCAACCAAAAAATACCCAAGCCAAAAGTAAAAGATTTAATTATCGGTATCTGCTGTCTTTTTTTCATCATCGCTCGCCCTTTTTCTCTGCTAAAACTCTATTAATATAGGATGTTATGAAAGAAGACTCCAACCCAATAACGTAAAGATTTTTCTGTTATTCAACAGGTTTTATTGTCATATTATCAATCATCGAAAAATGTACTGATCTTAAGGAGAAAATGATGTTGACAATTTGGGGCCGTAAAAATTCATCAAATGTGAAAAAAGTGCTTTGGTGTCTGGAAGAGCTAAATGTGCCGTATCAGCAAATTGATGTTGGTGGCAAATTTGGCAAACTCAACGATCCTGAATACCTGCGTATGAACCCCAATGCAGTTATTCCTTGTTTACAAGAAGACGATTTTATCTTATGGGAATCCAATGCAATTGTTCGTTACATTGCTGCAAAATTTGGTAAAGATAGCCTTTATCCCGCCGATCTCCAAGAAAGGGCCAGCGTTGAAAAATGGATGGATTGGGTAGGCTGCAACCTCTTCGCGCCTATAAAACAATTTGTTATCAGCCTCATTAGAACACCGGCAGATCAACGTGACCCTAAAATTATCGCCCAATCTGTAGCTGAAATTGAAAAATGGCTAAAAATTGTCGATGACACCCTCAGCAATCAACAATACCTTTCCGGCGACAAATTTGGTATGGCTGATATCTCTCTGGCTCCGCTGGCTTACTTATGGTTAAACGTAGAAATAGAGCGCCCATCCCTGCCAAACTTAGAACGCTGGTATCAATTACTGACCGAAAGACCCGCTTTCAGAAAGATTGTTATGATAGAAATAAATTGAGATTTTACTTGTTAGTTCATTAACTCATTGGCATCCTGCCGGGATCTGGAAACTGATATTCAAACCCTAGTTCCCGACAGATGCGGCTACCATCAACGATTTTCTCTATCTTACTTTCGATTTCTGCACTTTCTGACTGTAAAAACTCTGGCGGTATCAGATCGAGCTGGCGACTGGCTGATTGATAAAATTCAGCTCTTTTCGGGTGTATTGGTGCACACAAATTAAGAAGATGCCCACCTTCCGATCGTTGAATAAGCAGCTTAATGGCAGAAATAGCATCATCTTGATGTACCAAATTGACCGCACTTTCTCCTCCGCTGAGTGCCTTCTTTCCCGCGAGAAAACGCCCAGCATGGCGCCCATTCCCGACCAATCCGGCCAAACGTAAGATATCGACCGATGTATTGGGCAGTTGATGCAGCCAGTTTTCCAGCTCAACCAGTGCCTTGGCTGATTCAGTTTCGGGGGACACGGACTCATCCTCATTGAGATAACCAACCGATGAACCATAAACTGAAGTAGAACTGGTGAAAATAATTCGTGGAACCGAATACGAAAGCGCAGTATCAACAACCAGTTGTACTGCTTTTACATACCCCTTCCCCCCACCAGCAACACCACTAACAGGCAATGTCAAAACCAGTACATCAACAGACATCAGTTGATCAAGATCATCCGCATCGCAAACAATCTGAGGCTCTAAATTGAGCTGGTAACAATCTACGCCACACATACAAGCCGCTTCAACACCATCTGGTGTTGTTTTACTACCAACTACCTGTATTCCTCCGCTTTGGAGTGCTTGTGCCAATGGCATTCCTAACCACCCTAATCCAATAATGGAAACTTTTCTCACCCCATCCTCCCAAAAGCAATGCCATTTTGATTCTTAGGCCATTATATAACCACGGCTAACATTACTCATATATTTGTTTAATAGCAACCAAACATATTTTACTTTAAAAACAATACGTTATTAATAAATGGATATCCTCTTTAAAATAAAGTTTGCTTTTTATACACAAAATCGTATAGGTTAAACAACAAGCAACCAATCCCTAGTCACAAACATAACGTTACGTACAGCCATTATTCAGTACAGCATATTTTTGTATAAAACTTTTTATAAAAAACAACTTTGTAGAAAAAATAGAGAACGCGTATATATGAACCGTATTCAATTTAACCATCACCACCATCATCATCCTGACTAGTCTTTCAGGCTGCTGTGTGCTGGAAGACATTTAACCCGTCTTCCGGTGGTACGAATACGATAAAAACCCTCGGAAGATTTTCCGGGGGTTTTTTGTTTCTGATTGTTAGGAATTAATTACTGACTGAATCTTGAGATAGGACAAAACATGCTAGATAAAACACGTTTACGTATAGCCATTCAAAAATCAGGCCGCCTGAGTGATGACTCCAGAACATTACTGGCAAGTTGCGGTATCAAAATTAACTTACAGCAACAACGCCTCATCGCGTTCGCTGAAAATATGCCTATCGACATTCTGCGTGTCCGTGATGATGATATTCCGGGCCTTGTGATGGATGGGGTTGTCGATCTGGGCATTATTGGGGAAAACGTGCTTGAAGAAGAGCTACTGACCCGCCAGGCACAAGGAGAAGATCCTCGCTATCTCATATTGCGCCGACTCGATTTTGGCGATTGTCGGCTTTCCCTGGCAATGCCTTTTGATTGCGATTATACCAATGTGGAATGCCTGCAAAATGCCCGTATCGCCACCTCTTACCCGCACTTATTGAAACGTTATTTAGACCAAAAAGGCATTCTCTTCAAATCTTGTCTTCTCAATGGTTCAGTCGAAGTTGCCCCCCGTGCCGGGCTTGCAGACGCTATCTGTGATTTAGTCTCCACAGGTGCCACGTTGGAAGCCAATGGTTTGCGGGAAGTTGAGGTTATTTATCGGTCAAAAGCCTGTTTGATTCAACGTGATGGCGAGATAGCAGAAACCAAACAACAGCTTATTGACAAATTGATGCTCCGCATCCAAGGCGTCATTCAGGCACGAGAATCCAAATACATCATGCTGCATGCTCCCAACGACAAATTGGAAGAGATTATATCCCTGCTACCAGGCGCAGAACGTCCCACTATCTTGCCGCTGGCAGGGGCACAAAATCGCGTAGCCATGCATATGGTCAGTAGTGAAACTCTGTTCTGGGAAACGATGGAAAAACTCAAGGCATTAGGTGCCAGCTCTATTCTGGTTTTGCCCATTGAAAAAATGATGGAGTAACCTTGATGAACGCTAATTTTAACACCATCATTCGCTGGCAATCATGTACGCCAGAACAACAAAAAATATTGCTGACCCGTCCAGCTATTGCTGCGTCCGACGATATTGCCAGTACAGTAAAACAGATTCTGGCAACCGTAAAAACTCGCGGCGATCAAGCATTAAAAGAGTTCTGCCAACGTTTCGACAAAACCACTGTTGAAACCATCCAGATTTCTGCCAATGAAGTGAATGCAGCGGTCACTCGCCTGACGCCTGAAATCAAGCAGGCTATGCAACAGGCTATGAATAATATCCGTCAATTCCACGAAGCACAAAAACCGGCAGAAGTTGATGTCGAAACACTGCCAGGGGTTCGCTGCCAACAAGTGACGCGCCCAATAGATTCAGTTGGACTCTATATTCCCGGCGGCTCTGCTCCCCTGCCCTCAACGGTATTGATGTTAGGTACACCCGCCAACATTGCCGGTTGCCGTAACGTTATCTTGTGTTCTCCCCCCCCTATTGCCGATGAAATACTCTATGCTGCACAACTATGTGGGATCAGCGAAATATTTCAAATCGGTGGTGCCCAGGCGATTGCCGCAATGGCATTCGGCACAGAATCCGTTGCCAAAGTTGACAAAATTTTTGGTCCCGGAAATGCATGGGTAACAGAGGCCAAACGTCAGGTCAGCCAACAGATTGACGGCGCGGCAATCGATATGCCCGCAGGCCCGTCCGAAGTATTGGTTATTGCTGACAGCGGAGCCAATCCCGTATTTACGGCAGCAGACCTGCTTTCACAAGCAGAACACGGTCCCGACTCTCAAGTGATACTGCTAACTCCCGATGAAAATTTAGCTAAAAAAGTTATCCATGAAATTGAAACCCAACTCATCGCTTTGCCACGTCAGCAGATCGCAATCCAGGCCTTGCAAGCCAGCCGGATAATTATTACGCAAGATCTCGACCAGTGCGTCGCAATCAGCAACCAATATGGTCCAGAACACTTGATCCTCCAAACTCGTCAGCCTGAACAACTACTTGAGCAGATTACCAACGCCGGTTCTATTTTTCTTGGTGACTGGTCGCCTGAATCCGCCGGAGATTACGCTTCCGGCACCAATCACGTTCTGCCTACCTATGGCTATACTTCAACCTATTCCAGTCTCGGCCTGGCTGATTTCCTGAAAAGAATGACCGTCCAGCGGATCACACCGCAAGGATTAAAAAAACTCGCCCCCACTATCGAAACACTGGCACAAGCAGAACAGCTTATCGGGCACAAAAATGCTATTACGTTACGTATGGCTGCTTTGAACGGAACAATCATGAGTACAGTTTTTGATATCAATTCATTGGCAAGAGAAAACGTTCGCAAATTAGTCCCTTATATGTCTGCCCGCCGTCTGGGTGGTCGTGGTGATATTTGGTTAAATGCGAATGAATACCCCATCGCACCCGATTTCCAGTTCACTGAAAATACGCTCAACCGCTATCCTGAATGCCAACCCGCCACAGTTATTCAACGCTATGCCGATTACGTTGGCCTGCAACCAGAGCAAGTTCTTGCCAGCCGGGGAGCCGATGAATCTATCGAACTGCTGATCCGCGTTTTCTGCGAGCCAGGACGAGATGCGGTTCTGTTTTGCCCACCAACCTATGGTATGTACAGCGTTAGCGCCGAAACTTTCGGTGTAGAACAGAAAAAAATTCCTGCCAGCGCCGACTGGCAACCTGATATTGCCGCTATCAAAAATAATCTGGATCGCGTCAAGCTTATCTATATCTGTAGCCCCAACAATCCGACAGGCAACCTGATTGATCCTGCGGCATTACGCCAGATCCTTGAATTAGCCCGTAACCGTGCCATTGTTGCTATTGATGAGGCCTACATCGAATTTTGTCCACAACACACAACGACCCATGCTACCACCCGTTGGCTACAAGACTATCCTCACTTAGTTATTTTGCGAACCCTCTCGAAAGCTTTTGCTTTGGCTGGATTACGTTGTGGATTTACGCTGGCCTCTGCCGATATCATCGCACTGATGCTAAAAGTGATTGCCCCTTACCCACTGGCGACGCCTGTTGCTGATATCGCGGCACAAGCACTCACTAAAGCAGGCATTGCAACAATGAGAAATCGGGTGACAGAGATCCGCAACAATCGGGCTTATCTCCAGCAAGCTCTCAGTAAACTGGCGTTGGTTGAAAACGTATTTCCAAGCGAAACCAACTATATTTTGGTGAAATTTACCGATGCAGAGCTTGTATTTAAAACGCTATGGGAACAAGGGATCATCCTGCGTGACCAGCGTAAACAACCAGGATTAACGAATTGCCTGCGCATTACCGTCGGCAACCGGAATGAATGTGAACAGTTGGTTCGTGCCATTAGTGCGCTTTCCGAACAACCTCAACAAATCAAGGAAACAGAAAACCCATGAGTCAGAAAATGCTTTTTATTGACCGCGATGGAACATTAATCACCGAACCACTCAGTGATTATCAAGTTGATCGCCTTGATAAATTGGCTTTTGAAGCTGGAGTGATCCCGGCCTTACTCGCCCTGCAAAAGGCCGATTATAAATTAGTGATGATCACTAATCAGGACGGGTTAGGTACGGCTAGTTTTCCACAAGCGGATTTTGAGCCACCTCATGCCTTGATGATGCAGGTTTTCACTTCACAAGGTCTCCATTTTGAAGAGGTCCTGATTTGCCCACATAAACCAGAAGATAACTGTCATTGCCGTAAACCCAAACTTGGGTTGGTACAAAAATATCTGGCAGACGATGTCATTGATACTGACAACAGTTATGTCATCGGTGATCGGGAAACCGATCTGCAATTAGCCCAGAATATGGGGATCAAGGGCATTCGCTACCAGCCCGAATCATTAGGATGGCCGCTCATTTGTGAACAACTGACCCGTAAAGATCGCCATGCCCATGTCGAACGAAAAACCAAAGAGACCGCTATCGATATTGAAATTTGGTTGGATCGTGAAGGAGAAAGCCGTATCAATACGGGCGTCGGTTTTTTCGATCATATGTTAGATCAAATCGCAACTCACGGCGGCTTCCGCATGAATATCCAGGTCAAGGGTGATCTCTATATTGACGATCATCATACTGTTGAAGATACCGGTCTCGCACTAGGAGAAGCTTTAAAGCAGGCATTGGGGGATAAACGCGGCATTGCCAGATTTGGCTTTATGTTGCCAATGGATGAATGCCTTGCTCGCTGCTCTCTGGATATTTCCGGGCGCCCACATCTTGAATATAAAGCTGAATTTAAACACCCGCGGGTTGGCGATTTGAGTACAGAAATGATCGAACATTTTTTCCGCTCCCTTTCTTACACAATGGGATGCACCTTACACTTGAAAACCAAAGGCAAGAACGATCACCATCGGGCAGAAAGCCTGTTTAAAGTCTTTGGCCGAACTTTACGCCAAGCTATTCGCGTAGAGGGCAAAATCTTACCAAGTTCCAAAGGTGTTTTATAGGAAAGGCGATAAAGGAAGCCATGATGAACGTTGTTATTCTAGATACAGGCTGCGCTAACCTCGCTTCTGTTACCTATGCCATCCGTCGGTTAGGTTATGAACCCACGGTGAGTTTAGACGCGGATATTGTTCAAACAGCCGATAAACTATTTCTGCCGGGGGTAGGTACGGCGACTGCCGCGATGAAACAACTTGAACAACGACAATTAATTCCCTTGATTAATGCTCTTACCCAGCCCGTATTAGGTATTTGTCTCGGTATGCAATTGCTGGCGCGTGTCAGTGAGGAAGGAGATAATATCCCTCTATTGCAGCTCATTGACGCGCCTGTCAAAAAAATGATGACCGCAGATCTGCCATTACCACATATAGGCTGGAATCAGGTGAAAGCGCAGACAGGCAATCCGCTGTTTCACTCTATTGCAAATAATTCCCGTTTCTATTTTGTTCACAGTTATGCCCTGCCTGTCGGTGAATATACGACTGCCCAAACTGAATATGGCAATACATTTAGCAGCGCTATTGCAAAAAACAATTTCTTTGGTGTGCAATTCCATCCTGAACGTTCAGGGGCAGCAGGCGCACAATTATTAAAAAACTTTTTGGAGATGTAACCGCATGATTATACCCGCATTAGATTTAATTGATGGCAATGTGGTGCGTTTGCATCAGGGAAATTATAGCCAACGCCGGGATTATGGCAGCTCTCCGCTCTCTCGCTTACAACAATATGCACAGGAAGGCGCTCAGTTACTGCATTTAGTGGACTTGACGGGTGCCAAAGATCCTGCCAAACGCCAAATTGCACTCTTAAAAGAGCTACTGACAGGTGTTACTGTTCCCGTTCAAGTTGGTGGGGGCATCCGCTCCGAAGCAGATATAAAAGTATTGCTTGAAGCAGGTGCAAGCCGAGTTGTCATTGGTTCCACGGCAATTACACAGCCTGAATTAATCAAACAATGGTTGCAAAACTACGGGGCAGAAGCCATTGTGCTGGCATTGGATGTTCGTATCAATGCAGATGGGATAAAACAAGTCGCCATTAGCGGTTGGCAAGAAAACAGCAACGCTACCCTTGAGTACGTCATTGAGCAGTATCTCCCTGTCGGACTCAAACATGTTCTATGCACCGATATTTCCCGAGACGGCACATTAAGCGGCTCCAATATTGCGCTCTATCAGGAAATCAGCCAGCAATATCCGCAAATCCAATTTCAGGCTTCCGGCGGCATTGGCAGTCTCACCGATATCTCTCCCCTGCCTGCATCAGGTGTGACAGGAGTCATTGTCGGACGCGCACTACTGGAAGGAAAATTTACCCTAACGGAGGCTATCCAATGTTGGCAAAACGCATAATTCCATGTCTGGATGTCCGTGATGGACAAGTCGTTAAAGGCGTACAATTCCGCAACCATAAGATTATTGGCGATATTGTTCCCCTCGCCCAGCGCTATGCTCAGGAAGGGGCGGATGAGTTGGTATTTTACGATATTACCGCCTCTTCCGATGGCCGGGTGGTAGATAAAAGCTGGGTGGCGAAAGTCGCTGAAGTTATCGATATCCCTTTCTGCGTAGCGGGTGGTATTAAAACCGTGGAAGAAGCAGGGCAAATTTTAGCATTCGGTGCAGATAAAATTTCCATCAACTCCCCAGCCTTAGCTGATCCAGACCTGATTAACCGTCTGGCTGATCGCTACGGTGTCCAATGTGTCGTCGTGGGCATTGATACGTGGTTTGATGAGGATACTCATAACTATCAGGTTTACCAATTTACCGGAGATGAAAGACGTACAGCTGCAACCCGTTGGCAGACATTGGATTGGATCAAAGAAGTGCAACAACGCGGCGCGGGTGAAATCGTCCTGAATATGATGAATCAGGATGGGGTTCGTAATGGCTATGATCTCACGCAATTGAAATTAGTGCGTGGTGTCTGTTCTGTACCATTAATTGCTTCTGGAGGGGCCGGAGCACCAGAACATTTCCTTGATGCTTTCCGGCTTGCAAATGTTGATGGAGCTTTGGCTGCCTCTGTTTTTCACAAACAGATCATTAACATCAGTGAACTCAAACAATATCTTGCCATACAGGGCATCGAGGTTAGGACATGTTGACAACACAGCAATTAACAACTCAAGAAATTGAGAACCTAGATTGGGAAAAAGTGGATAATCTGATGCCCGTCATCGTCCAACATGCCATCTCTGGAACCGTGTTAATGCTAGGCTATATGGATCAGGATGCACTGAATGTCACGCTCAATTCTGGCAAAGTGACCTTTTTTTCCCGCACTAAACAACGATTGTGGACAAAAGGCGAAAGCTCCGGCCACTTCCTGAATCTGATCGGTATCTATCCCGACTGTGATAATGATACTCTGCTAGCCCTGGTCGATCCTACTGGTCCTACCTGCCATAAAGGTAATGAGAGTTGTTTTGCTCCCGCACAAACCGAATGGGGCTTTCTCTATGAATTGGAACAATTACTGGCAAGCCGAAAAAATGCCTCAGCGGACAGTTCCTATACCGCTCGCTTATATGCCAGTGGCACAAAACGCATCGCCCAAAAAGTTGGCGAAGAAGGCGTCGAAACCGCATTAGCCGCTACAGTTAATGATCGGGAAGAATTAACCAACGAAGCCGCAGATTTGCTCTATCATCTGCTGGTTCTACTCCAGGATCAAAAACTCGATCTCAGTAGTATCATCCGTCAATTGCGGAAACGACATTCAGCCAAAAAGTAATTTCCGATGCAAGAATTGAGATTAACCGCGCCACTTCGTCAACAAACACATAAACGAAGTGGCTTACTCACTGGAGCTACATTGCTGCCTTAAAGATAGTAATGATTTCTTCATGTGACGCTTGAATTGGGTTAGTAAATCCGCAGGCATCTTTCAATGCATTGGTTGCCAGTATTGGTAAATCTTCCTCTTTTACGTTCAACGCTGACAAACCTGACGGAATATTCACATCTTTTGCCAATTCACTGATTGCCTGAATACAAGCCTTAGCCCCTTGTGCATCATTTAAAGCACCAACTTCAACGCCCATAGCCGCCGCAATCTCTTTCAGGCGTGTGGCAGAAACTTTTGCATTGAAGCGCTGCACATGTGGCAATAAGACCGCATTGCAAACACCATGGGGCAAATCATAAAATCCCCCTAGCTGGTGTGCCATAGCATGGACATAGCCCAAGGATGCATTATTGAATGCCATACCTGCCAAAAACTGAGCATAAGCCATATTCTCACGCGCTTCCATGTCATTGCCATCTTCAACAGCACGACGCAGATAATGGCTGATCATGGTCACCGCTTTCAACGCGCAGGCATCAGTAATCGGGTTTGCCGCCGTAGAGACATAAGCCTCAATAGCATGAGTCAATGCATCCATCCCCGTAGCGGCAGTCAATCCTTTTGGCATCCCCGCCATCAATGTAGAATCATTAACTGACAAAATAGGCGTTACATTTTTATCCACAATTGCCATTTTGATATGACGCTCAACATCCGTAATAATACAAAAGCGTGTCATTTCAGAAGCCGTGCCCGCAGTCGTATTGATGGCAATCAAAGGTAACTGTGGTTTAGCTGAACGATCGACGCCTTCATAATCACGAATGTCTCCGCCATTAGCTGCCACCAACGCAATACCTTTTGCACAGTCATGCGGCGAACCACCACCTAAAGAGATCACACAATCACAGTTATGCTGGCGCAGAACCTGCAAACCTTCTCCAACATTAATCGTAGTCGGGTTTGGATTTGTGCCATCATAAATTGCACTTTTTATTCCAACATCCGCCAGTAACGCCTGCACTTTTCCAACAACACCAATCTCGTTTAGCACGCGGTCAGTGACAATTAGAGCTTGTCCGTAGCCATAATTTTTTATTAATTCAACGGCTTCAGCCATACATCCCATACCGATTTTATTCACAGGCGGGATAAAGAAAGTTGATGCTGCCATTTGAAACTCCTTAGATTTTTCGGAAGTATTCCAAATATCAAGATGAGAGAATTGATTTACAATGTGACACTGATCTCTCTCAGTAATTTTGATCAAAATCAATATTTGCCTATGCAGGAAGGAAAAAACAGGTATCAGTTTACCTTAAGTTTATACAGGAGAATATTTTGCTATAATTCAACCAGACGAAAATAGGTGACTATTATATGAATAATATTTTTGTTCTGGTAATAATCAGCCTTGCTATCCTCGTTACCGCGACATTTCTTTATCTTCATGATGCAGAGATAGCACATTGGTTGGAGAGATTTGCCCAACGATTGCTTAAGTGGCAACCTCCAGATTGATACTTTACTTTTACTTCACGTTATTTCACCAAAAAGGTGCTGAAAACTCAGCACCTTAACTTTGGCAATAGTTATATCTTATAAAGATATCTAATGATTAGTCCAACCACTCAGTATGGAAAACACCTTCTTTATCAGTACGCTTGTAAGTGTGCGCACCAAAGTAATCACGCTGTGCCTGAATCAGGTTAGCCGGCAAGACAGCGGAACGATAGCTGTCATAATAAGAGATGGCAGCGGAGAATGTTGGCGTTGGGATACCATTCTGCACACCGTAAGAAACAACATCACGCAGCGCTTGCTGATATTCATCTGCGATTTGTTTGAAGTAAGGGGCTAAAAGCAGGTTAGCAATCGCTGGGTTTTCATTGTATGCATCAGTGATTTTTTGCAGGAATTGCGCACGAATAATACAGCCCGCCCGGAAGATCTTGGCAATCTCGCCGTAGTTCAGATCCCAGTTGTGCTCATCTGAGGCGGCCTTCAACTGCTGAAACCCTTGCGCGTAAGAAACAATCTTACCCAGGTACAGGGCGCGACGGACTTTCTCAATAAACTCCGCCTTATCTCCGTTAAATGGCTGAACTTCCGGGCCTGACAATACCTTAGATGCGGCTACGCGCTGATCTTTCAGGGAAGAAATGTAGCGTGCAAAGACAGATTCGGTAATAAGTGTTACCGGAATACCCAGATCCAGCGAGCTTTGGCTGGTCCATTTACCCGTGCCTTTGTTGGCCGCTTCATCCAGAATCACATCAACCAAATATTTTCCGTCTTCATCTTGCTTACGGAAAATATCAGCAGTAATTTCGATCAAGTAGCTGCTTAGCTCCCCCTGGTTCCAATCACTGAACACTTCAGCCAGCGCCTGATTGCTCAGGTCCAATGAATTTTTCAACAGAGAATAGGCTTCTGCAATCAATTGCATATCACCATATTCAATGCCATTGTGAACCATCTTCACATAATGGCCTGCACCATCTGCACCGATATAAGTCACACAAGGCTCACCATCAACTTGAGCAGCGATCTCTTTTAGAATGGGGGCCACCAACTCATAAGCTTCTTTCTGACCGCCCGGCATAATTGAAGGGCCTTTCAATGCACCTTCTTCACCACCAGAAACACCCGTGCCGATAAAATTAATGCCCTGAGCAGACAACTCACGGTTACGGCGAATAGTATCCTGAAAATAGGTGTTACCACCATCGATCAGAATGTCACCCTTATCCAAATGTGGCATCAGTGATGCTATGGTTTTATCCGTAGCTTCACCCGCCTTAACCATCAACAGAATACGACGTGGCTTTTCCAGCGAATCGACAAACTCTTCAATGGAATAACTTGGAACTAATTTTTTCCCTGGATTTTCAGCAATAACTTCATCTGTTTTATCGCTGGAGCGGTTAAAAATAGAAACAGAGTAACCACGGCTTTCAATATTCAACGCCAGGTTGCGCCCCATTACCGCCATACCGACAACACCGATCTGCTGTTTGGACATGAATAACTCCCGTCTAATAATGACTGCCGCCCACCCAAGATGTCATACGTAATACCCTGTGTAATACATACCGTATGCAACAAAACAGAGTGGGCAATTTGTTAATGAGGTCACATGTTAACTCAGGAATGGACATCGGCGGTAGTTATTGATGCAATCGATATCGTCATGACGTTTTTTTGCCGAAAAAATTTCCAACTGAGATAAATCAGCTATTGATATTTCGCATTTCAGTACGCATTATTTAATAGTCGGCAAGTGCCGTCCCACTAAAAGGCAAAACGAATTATATGGAATGGATCGCTGATCCGACGATATGGGCAGGTCTGGCCACACTTATCGTTTTAGAAATTGTTCTCGGAATAGACAACTTAATATTCATTGCCATTCTGGCAGATAAACTACCTGAAAAAGAGAGAGACAAAGCTCGCCTGACAGGGCTTTCCTGCGCCCTTCTTATGAGGATATTGCTGCTATTTAGCTTATCCTGGCTCATTTCCCTAACAAATCCCCTGGTGATTTTATGGGAACATCCTTTCAGTGCCCGTGATTTAATTATGCTGACAGGAGGGATCTTCTTGCTGTTCAAAGCGACAATGGAATTAAATGAACGGTTAGAAGGAGAAATGCTGCATACCAGTCAACAACGCAAAGGGGCTAGCTTCTGGGCGGTTGTTGTGCAAATTATCGTCTTAGATGCCGTATTCTCTCTGGATTCTGTTATCACTGCCGTAGGAATGGTCAATCATATTGGTATCATGATGGCTGCGGTAACCATTGCCATGATCCTGATGATATGGGCCAGCAAGCCACTGACAAAATTTGTCAATGCGCACCCCACCATCGTGATCCTGTGTCTTAGTTTCTTGCTAATGATCGGTTTTAGCCTGGTTGCAGAAGGCTTTGGCTACCCGATTCCGAAAGGCTATCTCTATGCTGCCATCGGCTTCTCCATCATGATTGAAGCACTGAACCTGTTCGCTCAGTTCAATCGCCGTAAGTTCCTGAGCGCTTCCCGTTCCCTGCGCGAAAGAACCGCAGAAGCTGTTCTTCACATTTTAAATGGCAAACGTGAAAACGCTGCGTTGGATAACCATACTTCTGACCTGATTGCAGATCATGCAGATAACAAAGAACTCTTTGAGCCTCAGGAACGCCAGATGATCGCCCGCGTTCTCAGCATGGCACAACGTACCGTCAGTAGCATCATGACTTCACGCCATGATGTGATTTATCTTGATGTCCATTCCCCTGCTGAAAAGTTAACCGCGCTACTGGAGCAAAAACCACACACGCGAATTGTGGTCACCGATGAACAGAGTGGTGACGAGCCGCTTGGCGTTGTACATGTGATTGATATCCTTAATCAACAACTGATGCAAAATACTTTCGATTTAAGGAAGTTAGTTCAGCAACCGTTAATTTTCCCGGAATCGCTTTCTTTACTACAGGCGTTGGAACAATTCCGTAAGGCACAAACCCATTTTGCCTTTGTCGTCGATGAATTCGGTTCTGTCGAAGGGGTGGTTACCGTCACCGATGTGATGGAAACGATTACAGGTAATCTCCCTGTAGGTAGCGGAGAGATCGACGCTCGCCATGATATTCAGGTTATGGAAGAGGGATATTGGATTGCCAATGGATTTATGCCCCTGGAAGATTTGGTGCTTTATGTGCCTCTGCCATTGGATGAAAAACGGGAATACCAAACACTAGCTGGCTTGTTGATGGAGCATTTGCAACGCATCCCACAACAAGGTGAGCAATTGAAGATTAGTGACTATCTGTTTGAAGCGCTGGAAATCACCAGTCATCGCATCAATAAAGTGAAAATTACTCCACTGACCGTTGAAGAAACGGCAGAAATATAACCCACGATATTAAAACGATATCACCTACTGAGAAAAAACCGGCATAAACCCGGTTTTTTTATTCCTATAAGTTTTATCAGTTTGATTTAATTTTTAAAGTATTTGTTTATGCCCTCCCCTAAGTACAATAAGCCCGTTCAATGGTAATTAGCGGAGATGTCATACCGCCTTCATAGGGTCCAAGAGTCCTACAAAATATCTCTTGTGGCTGAGTTAGCAATACATCTATTGATTGTTGATAAAGTGAGGGTTTATATGAGTACAAAATATTTTGCATTATTGACACAAGCTGGCACAGAAAAACTGGAAAGAGCCGCCTCATCAGGTATCAAACTTGAAATTACCCATATGGCTGTAGGTGATGGTGGTGGTAATTCCCCCACTCCCAATCCCAACCAATTCAGATTGATTAATGAAAAGCATCGCGCTGAACTTGATGCCTTAATCATCAACCCCCAAACACCCGATCAAATTATCGCCGAACAGATACTTCCTGAAGGTGAAGGTAATTGGTGGGTTCGTGAAATGGGTCTATTCGATAAAGACGGCACATTGATTGCGGTAGGAAATTGTGCCGAACTCTACAAACCAGAATCTCAGGAACAAGCTATCCGTATGGCTCTGACGGTTAGCAACAATGGCCTGACAGGGTGGATAAAAGAACTGCTTTCCGGCTTCGCCTCTCGCAATTATGTGAGAGGAAAAATTAAAGAACACGCCGAAAGCCGTAACCATCCAAATGCAACTTTAGAGAAAAAAGGCCTTGTAGCGTTAAGTAATGAAATCAACAGTAACAGCGAAGTTCATGCTGCAACGCCTAAAGCGGTTAAAACGACATACGAATTAGCTAATCAAGCCAATGAATCAGTTAATTCGATACTTTCAACCAACAAATATGTGCCATCAACACGTCAAGTTAATAGTAAGGAACTGTCCAAAGATATTGAATTGACAGCAACGGATGTCGGTGCCTATGACAAAATTCAAACAGACTCTCTTATTGATGACGTTAATCTATCAGCCAAAAAAGCTTTTGATCTGGCATGCACTAAAGTTCCATTATCTCGTAAGATCAACGGCAAAGAGCTGTTAACCGATATCGAACTTACCGCACTGGATGTCAATGCTTACAGTCGGCAGGACGTCGATGGGCTTATCGGAAATGTTGAAAAGTCGGCTAACATTGCCAATGAAAATGCCAACAAAGCCCTTAAACAGTTGGATCAGAAAGTCCCGACAAATCGCAAGATCAATGGCAAGGCATTGATCGCAGACATACAATTAACCGTAAGTGATGTTGGCACCTACGATAAGAAAGAAATTGATGATCGAATCAACACAGTTCAGCAAGCGGCTGACACTGCCAATAACAACGCCAATACGGCTATTCAAGAGCTTAGCAAAAAAGTTCCCGAATCCCGTAAGATCAATAACAAAGAGTTGACAACCGATATTGAATTGGATGCGGCTGATGTTGGGACTTACAATAAAGCGGAACTCGATGATAATATCAGCAAAGTTGAAAAACTGGCTGATGCCGCCAACCAGACAGCGAATTCTGCTGTTCAACTTGCTGACAGTAAAGTGCCATTAACCCGTAAGATCAACGGCAAAGAACTGTCAACAGATATTGAACTCACCGCAGCCAATGTCGATACCTATAACAAGGCAGAGATCAATATCCTTATCGATGAAGTCAAGGAAACAGCGAATAATGCCAGTAACAGTGCAGAGCACAAAGTCCCATTAACTCGTACTGTGAATGGTAAGGCTCTGTTATCTGATATTAATCTGACTGCTTCTGATGTGAATGCCTATACCAAAGTAGAGGCAGACAATCGCCTTGAAGACCTTAAGGGTCTGGCAAATAAAGCTAATAACAATGCCGATGGCCGAGTGCCACTCACCCGCACCGTCAATGGCAAGGCCCTATTATCCGATATTAAACTTACCGCTTCTGATGTAGGCGCTTATAGCAAAGTAGAGATTGATACTCATATTAGCAAAGTTGAAACATTAGCGAGTGATGCCAATACTAATGCGATAGCAGCCAAAACTGAAGCTGATAGCCGACTGGCGAAAAGCAAAAACGGGGCGGATATTCCTGATAAACAGGCCTTTGTAAGAAATTTAGGCTTGGGTAATCTGATTGGATCTGATATTGAGTCACGTCGAATCACGGACGAACACACCATCATCAAGCTGGGTGAAATACTCATGATAAATGGGGTTGCGGTAGGTAGTGAACCCATTGGGGATTCTCATGCAGCCGAGATTGGCGGAATGACTTACTATACTCATTTCTATAAAATCAAACTGCCCACTACTTTGCCAAATGGCATCATCTCATGCCAGGCTAGTGTTGTCGGAGATAATTTTGATAATCAACGCCCCGGTTATCTGGCAGATATCAAAACACAACGAGGCAATGCAAACGGGGATGGTTTGTCGAAGGATACCTTAACAATATCCGTCACGACACCTCAATCAGGTTGGGTTCCGAACTTCTATTATCAGGTTGTAGGGTATTAATAAAAACCGTAAGTTCAGTAAATCAGGTGATCGCCGAAGCGATCACCTATTTTTTATTCAGCAGACCTTCCAGCGCCTTAAGGTTTTCATTGTCGCTGTTATTTTCGAGCCAATCTTTGATCGATTTTTTGGCCTTCTGCTGTAATTCATCACGCAACATGGGTTCTACATTCAACGCATATTGCAGATTGTTCCAGTCACCATAAACCCGCAGTGGAATTTGTAACTGCGCCAAACGACGCACCAATTCGTTCTGCTTACCCCAGCCATTGGTTAATTGCACCCATAATGAAACATCGGTGTTCTGTTTCAATAAATTGGCTTTTCCTTGCCCTTGAATATTGAACATGCCTGAAGTTGCTGCAAGTTCACTGATTTTAACCTCACCGCGCTCCAATTGGGCTTTCACTGACATATTTTTAGCTTCAGTGAAATCATTTGTATTTGTAGGTTGGCTGACTTGATCTGTTGCCCGTGCAAAAGATTGTTGAATAAGCTGAGGAATATTCAATCCTGCCAGACGTGCGTTTTTTAGATCGATACTCAAATCACCTTGCCAATAATGAGAAATAGCGTACTCATCGTAACCTTCTCCCAAAAGATCACCGTCAACATTAAGCTGGCCGCTGAATATCGATGGCAATGCTAATGCAGTTAACAAAGGTTGTATCTCAATCCCCTGTAAGAGTGGCTTTGTGTGTAGCTTTACAGGAACAACCGTGGCATCAATTGAAGTCGGCAGCGCAAAATGCCCACCAAATACGTTGCCACTTAATTTTGTGATTTCCGTCAGGCCACTGTTATTGATAGCTTGCAAGTCAAAATGGTCAATATCCATACCCTGATAAACGAATTTATCTGCCGTCAATGAGATATCAGCATCAAACCCTTGCAAAAAGGTAAGGTCATAGTTAGACAATGCCGAAACCGATGTTGCAATCACCGGTTTTAAGGAATTATTTTCAACCCGATAATCATGTTTTGCCTGCGGCGTATTTTTCGGTAAGGCATCCCACCCCAACACGTTATCCAAATTGAATTTTGGCGAACTCAATTTGATAGCATATTGCGGTTTATCTTGCAAAACGGCAGTAATATTCCCTTTCAGCTCATTCCCATCATTCATCGTCAATGCCATTTTTTGCAATGCAATCGATTCAGGTGCAGCCTGATATTTCACTATGGCACTGCCCGTTCCCTGAATACCCGCCGATGGTAACCCCATTCCCTGTAATTGGTATTCAAAGGAATTCATGTCGGCCGATAGCTGCTGTGGATAATCAGAGATATCTACCGACGAATTGAGTTTAAGTGACAGCTCTTGCTGATTTTTATTGATTTTACTGCGCAGACCAAGTCTCACGTGATTTTGATCACTTCGTTCTAGCAATAAATTGAGATCACGGACATTTAATTGTGAATTTTCATTGGGTTGCCAGATCAGTAGGCCATCCACTAACCTGATTCTGGCAATGTCCAGTTTCCAATTCTGGCTGCCCGTGATGGCGGGATAATGAATATCACTTTCCGGCGCAATCGGGGCTTCTGGCTGCTTTTTCGGCTGACTATCCGGTGTGAATCGCAAAACAGCCCCTTTCAACATCACCTCTTTGACTGAGAGTTGATGAGACAGCAGTGGCAGCAACTCCACATCCAGACGCATATTTTCGGCCACAATAGTCGGTATCCTGGCATTCTCAGCAGTCAAAGAGATCTCACCGGTCAGAATGCTTAATTTGGGCCAAACATGCCAGCGCAAGTCATCCCGCAACACGAGCTGGTAGCCACTCTTCTTTTGTACTTGTTTGACTATATAGCCACGAAAATCATTTGGATTAACCAGCATAACCAATGCCATCAGGCCAGCCACAATGACTACCAACAAAATAATGAGTGTCGTCAACAACCTTTTCATGACTTCCCCAGTCTCATGTTCACAAGAAGACTATTTTCACCAGAAGGCTTTTACCAGAAAAGATTAATCCTCACTGATTCGGCTACCTACGGCTCCCTGCTGATTTTTATATTTAGCATCCTGACGTCGGTTATAAGGTCGTTCAGCAGAGCCAGAAAGCGGTTCAAAACTCAATGCACCTATTACCATACCAGGACGCAAGGCTAAAGGCAGTTTGCCTGAATTGTAGAATTCCAGGACAATTTGTCCCTGCCAGCCTGGATCAATACGATGCGCAGTAACATGAACCATCAAACCAAGACGAGCCAAAGATGAGCGACCATCCAACCAACCGACTAAATTATCAGGCAGTGTGACAGATTCCAGCGTTACTGCCAAAGCCAATTCGCCAGGATGGAGGAAAAAGGCTTCTCCCGCCGGCAACGTAATTTCATCGCTCATGACACGGTCAAGTGCCGCATTGACTTCTGCCTTAGGCCCACTCAAATCAATATAAGCGGCAGTATGACCACGAAAAACACGAAACTGATTCCCAAGGCGCACATCAGCAGTTGCCCCATTAATGCGTTCTACAGGGGGACGAGGGGTAATTACCAGCTTACCTTCATCTAGCCATTTAATAATGTCACGGTCACAGAGTCGCATTATTTCCTCTCAAATACGATGATACTGATGAATACCTGGATAACAGATTATTCGCAAAATTGGCCAATCTTGGCTTTTAAGATATCAATGGCCACGCGGTTTTTTCCACCACGAGGCACAATAATATCGGCATATTGTTTCGATGGCTCGATAAATTGCAGGTACATTGGACGCACCGTTCTCTTGTACTGCTCTATCACGGAATCCAATGAACGTCCGCGTTCATTCACATCACGCTTAATACGGCGCATCAGACAAATATCCAGTGGCGTATCGACAAAAATGGAAAAGTCCAGTTCTTGGCGTAAGCGCTTATCTGTTAATAGTAGGATACCTTCGAGGATAATAACTCTTTTCGGTTCAAAATGAATGGCTTCAGGTTTGCGGGTGTGCTCAACGTAGTCATATTGTGGCAATTCAATGGATTTTCCGGCTTTCAATGCCTGAAGATGCTCGAGTAGCAAATCGTGATCCATAGAATTTGGGTGATCATAATTAACTTTATGACGCTCTTCCATCGGGGTATCCGTTTGATCTTTATAATAGCAATCTTCTGGAATAACGCCGATATTGTGATCACCAACCTGAGCCCGTAATTCTCGATAAAGTGTGCTGGAAATAAGGCTTTTGCCTGAGGCGGAGGCACCTGAAATACCTACGATTGTACACTTATGTGCTTCATCAGCCATACTAAAAATAACCTGGTTAAATAAAGAAAAAAATAAAGCGGGAATATGGTATTTGCTAACACCATGTTTGGCGGATTATAGGGAGTAAATGGCTTCTATTCCAGAGTAAACAGAATAAGTCTCGTTTTTTTCGATACGCTTCGCATAAAAATCCCGCAATTTTATGCCCTGATGGAAAATATTCTGCAAATAATTTTCACAAAAATGTGCAACCGGATCTCGGATGATAAGGTGTTATATTGCGGTAGAAAATAGAGAAAACATTGAGTACTGGTCAATGACTCTGTACCCATTGAGCCATTGACCAACTTTTTCTACTCAACCGCTCAACCGCTGTTACACACAGTTAAACTCATTAATCAAACTGCACGAAAAGAAATTTCAGTCGGGATTTTTTCGCCCTGCCAATACATCTTGGCGGAAATATTGGCAGCAATCTCACGATAAATATCGGCAAATTCACTGTCAGGCTGGCTGCTTACCGTCGGTTCACCCCGATCGAGATCTTCGCGCAGTGAAATATGCAGCGGGATCTGCCCCAGTAATTGGCAATGATATTTTTCTGCCAGTTTTGCCGCCCCACCCGTGCCGAAAATGGACTCATGATGACCGCAGTTACTGCAAATGTGGGTGCTCATATTCTCAACAACACCCAACACGGGCACATTGACTTTCTGAAACATGACGATGCCTTTCATCGCATCGATCAGGGCAATATCTTGTGGGGTTGTGATAACCAATGCGCCTGTCACCGGAATATTCTGGGACAAGGTTAGCTGGATATCGCCTGTTCCTGGCGGCATATCAATCACCAGATAATCCAGATCCGGCCACAGCGTATCTTGCAGCATCTGCATCAAGGCCTTGCTTGCCATCGGGCCACGCCATACCATCGCGTTATCATCGGTAACAAGGTAACCGATGGAGTTGGTTGCCATGCTGTGAACCATAATTGGTGCCATATGCTGTCCATCAGGGGAAGTCGGGCGCTCTTTGGCTGTACCAAGCATATTGGGAATGGATGGCCCATAAATATCTGCATCCAAAATGCCCACTTTTGCGCCTTCCTGTGCCAGCGCCAGCGCCAGATTCACCGCTGTGCTGGATTTCCCTACGCCGCCTTTCCCTGAACTGACTGCCACGATATTGCGCACGCCATTAACACCCGGCAGATTATTGGCACGACGCAATGTGCTGATATTGTGGGTTAATCGCCATTCAACGGATTTTGCTCCCGTCGCGGATTGCAAGCGTTGGGTGGTTTCTTTCTTTAATATTTCGAAGGCGCGTTTCCAGACAAACGGCATGGTTAATTCAATATGCAGTATCCCATCCAGCATAGTGCAATGGTGTAATGCTTTCAGGGCAATCAAATCTTGCTCTAAGGTCACATGTTTGAATGTTGCTAATATCTTTGCAACATGTTTTTTCAGCAGGTCAGGATTGGTCTGCTCCGGGGATTGTGAGTTCATCCCAGCTCCTTTTGATTTATCTTTCTCAAACCTAAAACTGTTCAGCCATCATAACAGAAGCTAACCACTTCGGATAAAGGTAACCCGTAAAAGTGACGAAGATCTCGCGTTACCCTAGCAGCAACGCGCCTTATCAGGTAACATCAAAAACCCTTTTCACTTTACGGAAGTCTGATCCTAACTATGTCTCAAGTCGCGAACAAATTATTGGTGACCTGTGCGTTACCTTATGCTAACGGTCCAATTCATCTCGGTCATATTCTGGAACACATTCAGGCTGATATTTGGGTTCGTTATCATCGAATGCGCGGCAAAGAGGTTCACTTTGTCTGTGCCGACGATGCCCACGGTACACCAATTATGCTGAAAGCACAGCAGAGTGGCATTTCTCCAGAAGAGATGATTGCCAAGGTGAGCCTAGAGCATCAGCAGGATTTTGCCGGTTTTGCCATCAGCTATGATAATTACCACTCTACGCACAGCGAAGAGAACAGAGTTCTTGCCTCCCAAATTTATCTGGAACTGAAAAAGAACGGTTACATTAAAAACCGGACAATTTCTCAATTATTTGATCCAGAAAAAAGTATGTTCCTGCCAGACCGTTTCGTCAAAGGTGCCTGCCCGAAATGTAAGGCAGAAGACCAGTACGGCGATAACTGTGAAGTTTGCGGAACCACCTATTCCCCAACGGAATTGCTTAATCCTCGTTCTGTTGTCTCCGGCGCAACGCCAGAAATGCGTGATACAGAGCATTTCTTCTTCGATCTGCCTGCTTTCAGCGATATGCTGCAAAAATGGACGCGTTCCGGCACCTTGCAGGAGCAAGTGGCTAATAAAATGCAGGAGTGGTTCGAAGCTGGGCTGCAACAATGGGATATTACCCGTGATTCACCTTATTTTGGTTTTGAGATCCCCGATCAGCCAGGTAAATATTTCTATGTCTGGCTGGATGCCCCAATTGGTTATATGGGTTCGTTCCAGAATCTGTGTGATAAACGTGATGACCTGAATTTCGATGAGTTCTGGGCGAAAGATTCCAAAGCCGATCTCTACCATTTTATTGGCAAAGACATCGTTTATTTCCACAGTCTGTTCTGGCCAGCCATGTTGGAAGGCTGTAACTACCGTAAGCCAACCAACCTGTTTGTCCACGGTTATATCACGGTTAACGGCACTAAGATGTCCAAGTCCCGTGGCACCTTCATCAAGGCCAGTACTTATCTGAAACACCTGGATGCAGACTGCCTGCGCTATTATTACGCGGCAAAACTCTCTTCCCGTATTGACGATATTGATCTGAATCTGGAAGATTTTGTTCAGCGTGTAAACAGCGATGTCGTTAACAAAGTGGTTAACCTTGCTTCACGCAATGCGGGCTTTATCAACAAGCGCTTTGGCGGCAAACTGGCGGAGCAACTCGCTGATCCTGCGCTATACCAGAAATTCGTCGATGCTGCACAGGGCATTGCAGAAGATTTTACCAATCGTGAATTCGGCAAGGCGATCCGTGAAATGATGGCACTGGCCGATCTGGCTAACCGCTATGTTGATGAACAAGCCCCGTGGATTGTGGCGAAACAAGAAGGCCGTGATGCTGATCTGCAAGCAATCTGTTCAATGGGAATTAACCTGTTCCGCGTGCTGATGACTTACCTGAAACCTGTACTTCCGGCTTTGGCCGCACGGGCAGAAGCCTTCCTGAATACTGAACTGACTTGGGATGGCATCCAGCAACCTTTGTTGAACCATGATGTTTCACCATTCAAGGCGCTGTTCAACCGCATCGAAATGGCGAAAATTGAAGCCATAGTTGCTGATTCAAAAGAGAGCATCGAACCACAACAAACTGTAACAGGCCCGCTGGCAGATGATCCCATTCAGGACCCCATTGTATTTGATGACTTTGCCAAGGTTGACCTGCGGATCGCCCTGATCAAACAGGCTGATTTTGTCGAAGGTTCAGATAAGTTACTGAAATTAACCCTTGATCTCGGTGGTGAAACTCGCCAGGTCTTCTCTGGTATTCGTTCAGCCTATCCTGATCCCAAGGCGCTGGAAAACCGCCTGACAGTGATGGTTGCCAACCTTGCTCCACGCAGGATGCGCTTCGGTATTTCAGAAGGTATGGTGATGGCAGCAGGTCCTGGTGGAAAAGATATTTTCCTGTTAAGCCCAGACAGCGGTGCCCAACCCGGTATGCAGGTTAAATGATAGTTGCATATTTTTAATAGATATCATTAATTATCAATTAGATAACAAAGCGGGTTCCAAAAAAGACCCGCTTTTTAATGTGATGTATGGCACATTTATAATGTTAGTCGTATGATAAAAACCTCGTTATATTGAGGAATTATTGATTATGTCTTTCCAAAATGTGCTGATAACAGGTTGGCAATACCTGCGCGCATTCGCGCTGCTTTATTTGTGCCTGATCGCGGGGAATATCATTTCGGCACAACTTCCTTTCTCTCTTCCCGGCAGTATTATTGGCTTACTTCTCTTGTTTGGCTTACTCACATCCCAAATTATTCCCTCACATTGGGTAAAACCAGGCTGTAGCCTGTTGATGAAACACATGACACTGCTCTTTTTGCCCATCGGGGTGGGGATCATGGATTATTACCCACAACTTAGCCAACAAATGCTCCCTATTCTCCTTTCTTGTATCGTTAGCACAGTGATTGTTATGGTCGTTGTTGCTTATAGTTCCCACTATATTCATCGTGAACGTGTCATTATCAGTGCTCGGCAAATGGAGACTAGCCAGACTGGTACTAAGCAGCAAGAACCCATCTCAACACCCACAAATCCATCACAACCGTTATCACAAGAACCGGAAGAGAAAGAAAAATGTTAAGCCATATCTGGTGGTCACTACCATTAACTCTGATTGTATTTTACGGCGCTAAAAAACTGTCAATGCGACTCAAACTGCCGATATTTAATCCGTTACTGATCTCAATGGCCGTTATCATTCCTCTGCTGTTGCTGACGCATACTCCTTACAAACACTATTTTGCCGGCAGCCGGATACTGAACGATTTGCTGCAACCTGCCGTTGTTGCACTGGCTTTTCCGCTGTATGAACAGCTACATCAAATCCGTGCCCAGTGGAAATCCATTATTAGTATCTGTTTTGTCGGCAGCATTGTCGCCATGGTTACGGGGACTGCCATCGCATTATGGGCAGGGGCTACGCCGCAAATTGCGGCCTCTGTGCTCCCCAAATCCGTGACGACCCCAATCGCTATGGCTGTAGCCGATTCCATTGGTGGTATTCCCGCCATTAGTGCAGCTTGTGTCATTATGGTAGGGATTTTGGGGGCTATCTTTGGTCACAATCTATTTAACGCCCTGAAAATAAAAACCCCGTCGGCACGAGGGTTGGCAATGGGTACAGCATCTCATGCGGTGGGAACGGCTCGCTGTGCAGAAATGGATCATATTGAAGGGGCATACAGCTCACTGGCCTTAATGACCTGCGGCATTATTACCTCACTGATTGCCCCTTTTCTATTTCCCGTATTGCTGCATCTGTTTGGCTAATCATTTTATGGGTTACGGGTTACAAAATCGTAGCAAGAAAGTAAACAAATCCAACAAAATAGCAAAAATTTGATATAGGTTAATAAAATGATATCTTGTTTACACGAATTTCATTAATTATATGCTATTTATCACATTGCAAACCTGAACAGACGTCCTAGAATGACCTTCAATTAATTTGGAGATCATTCTATGCAAGTTCGTTTTCACACTATCTGGGCAGAAATCACACCTGAACTGCAAAAAGCCCTCTTACCTTATATTGGCAATGACGATTTTCCCGCCATGCTGACCGCAGAGCAAGCGGAGTCAATTAAACAGCTCTGCGGATCAGACGATCAGGCGCTGGCATTAGCCTTATTACCACTTGCCGCAGCCTATTCCCGTGCGCCTATTTCCCATTTTTATGTTGGCGCAATTGCGCGGGGAGAAAGTGGCAATCTCTATTTCGGTGCCAATATGGAATTCGCTGGGGTTCCATTACAGCAAACTATCCATGCAGAACAATCCGCCATCACGCACGCCTGGTTGCGTGGTGAGAAAAAGTTGGTTGCCATCACCGTCAACTATTCACCTTGTGGCCATTGCCGACAATTTATGAATGAACTGAATAGTGGAACACAATTGGAAGTTTGCCTCCCCAGCCGGCCACCATTGACTCTGGCCGATTACCTGCCAGAAGCCTTTGGCCCGTGCGATTTAGCCGACACACCATTGTTGCTGGATGAGGTTAATCACGGCCATCAGTTAGCTACCAGTGACGAATTGGTGCAGGCAGCACTGGATGCAGCGAACCGTAGCCATGCGCCTTATAGCCAATCCCATGCAGGCATTGCCCTACAAGATGAACAAGGGAAAGTTTATACCGGCCGTTATGCAGAAAATGCGGCATTCAACCCAAGCTTACCACCATTACAGGCAGCTCTGATTTTCATGAATATGGCAGGTAGTGATTGTCAATCCATCAAGCGAGCAGTTTTGGTGGAAGGCGAAAATAGCCATTTATCACAATGGAATGCGACAGAATGCACATTAACGGCTCTCGGCTGTACAAAAGCAGAACGGTATACATTTTGAAATGTGTATCATCCAATAACATTTTATTAGCCAATTCTGTATGTTATCTCTCATTTTTGCTCATGATAATCATATCTAAGTAACATTTACTGTACTTATTGTTTTTATCTTCTTAGGATCTATGGCCGATTTTGTTATTGATAAGTTCAAAGAGTAAGCATCATGGAACTGGAACACGAAAGTAAACGTCCTCTCTACATTCCCTACGCTGGCCCTATCTTGTTGGAATTTCCTCTGCTGAATAAAGGCAGCGCCTTTACAGAAGAAGAACGTAGTCATTTCAATTTACACGGTTTATTGCCGCAGGCCGTTGAAACAATAGAAGAGCAGGCCGAACGCGCCTACCGCCAATATTGCGATTTCAAATACGATATCGATAGACACATTTATTTAAGGAATATTCAGGACACCAACGAAACGCTGTTCTATCGCCTCCTTGATGCCCACTTAAGCGAAATGATGCCTATTATCTACACGCCAACTGTTGGTGAAGCGTGTGAACACTTTTCTGATATTTACCGCCGTGCCCGTGGCTTGTTTATCTCCTACCCAAACCGGGCTTACATTGATGATATGCTGCAAAATGCCACCAAACAGAATGTAAAAGTTATCGTTGTTACCGATGGTGAGCGCATTCTTGGTCTGGGTGATCAGGGGATCGGCGGCATGGGTATTCCTATCGGTAAACTGTCGCTGTATACCTCCTGTGGCGGGATCAGCCCTGCTTATACCCTGCCTGTGGTTCTGGATGTAGGAACCAATAACCCACAGCGCCTCAATGACCCTCTGTATATGGGCTGGCGTCATCCACGCATTACTGGCAAAGAGTACGATGAATTTGTCGATGAGTTTATTCAGGCTGTGAAACGCCGCTGGCCTAACGTACTGCTGCAATTTGAAGATTTTGCCCAGAACAACGCCATGCCGCTGTTAAACCGCTATCGCGATGAGCTTTGCTGCTTCAATGATGACATCCAGGGCACCGCAGCGGTTGCTTTAGGTAGCCTGATTGCCGCCAGCCGTGCCGCCGGCCGCCAGTTGAAAGACCAGACCGTGGCATTCCTCGGTGCCGGCTCTGCGGGCTGTGGTATTGCAGAGCAGATCATTGCCCAAATGAAATCTGAAGGATTGAGTGATGAACAAGCTCGTGCCCGCGTGTTTATGGTTGACCGCTTTGGCCTCCTCACTGACAAGCTGCCAAACTTACTGGATTTCCAAAGTGCATTGGTACAGAAAAGCACCACCTTGCAATCGTGGGATGTCACCCGCGATTCTCTCTCATTGATGGACGTGGTTCGCAATGCCAAACCTACGGTCCTGATTGGTGTTTCTGGTCAATCTGGTCTATTTACCGAAGGGATCATCCGTGAAATGCACAAACATTGTGAACGTCCTATCGTGATGCCGCTGTCCAACCCAACATCACGTGTGGAAGCTCGCCCGGAAGACATCATCAACTGGACGGAAGGCAAAGCATTGGTCGCTACAGGAAGCCCGTTTGCACCAGTAAAATATGACGGTCAGGAATATCCAATCGCACAATGCAACAACTCCTATATCTTCCCGGGGATCGGCTTAGGTGTTATCGCTGCCGGTGCCAAACGTGTTACCGATGATATGTTGATGGCGGCCAGCCGCGCATTAGCGGATTGTTCACCGCTGGCGCAAACAGGCTCAGGCCCATTGTTGCCACTGATTGATGACATCCAGGATGTTTCCCGCAAAATAGCCAAAGAAGTAGCGAAAAAAGCCCAAATTCAAGGCGTAGCGATTGTTACATCGGAAGATGCGTTGGATGAAGCGATTGAGCGCAATTTCTGGAAACCAGAATATCGCGTGTATAAACGCACTTCATTCTGATATTGGTAATAAGCCTGCCAATAATATTGGCAGGCTTGAAAAGTAATCAAATAATAATCTGGTCAGATAAATCATAAATAATGGCTTTATATTTTTTAAATTGAATCAATTTAGTTCCGATATGATCCCCCAAAACTTGCTTCGATATTTCAAGTCAAGTAGCCTTACGGCATTGGCTCATCAGCACATATAAGGCAAACAAAAATCATGTGGAAGCGCTTGATTACGGGTTTCATTTTTATCATTGCAGTTCTTATACTGGCAGCCATTATGCTTGACCGTTGGGTTAGCTGGAAAACCGCTCCTTACATTTTTGATGATGTCAGGCAACTGCCTGAGCGAGAAGTCGGTATGGTACTCGGCACATCCAAATATTATAAAACCGGTACATATAACCAATATTATTTCTATCGGATCCAGGGCGCGGTTAACGCTTACAACAGCGGTAAAGTCAAATACCTGCTATTGAGCGGAGATAATGCCCAACATAGTTATAATGAACCCATTACCATGCGAAAGGATTTGATCAAGGCAGGAATTCCGGCCAGTAATATTGTGATGGATTTTGCCGGTTTCAGAACATTGGACTCAGTTGTCAGAACCCGTAAGGTCTTTGATACCAACGATTTTACTATCATCACTCAGCGCTTCCACTGCGAACGAGCCTTGTTTATCGCTATGCATTTTGGTATAGAAGCGCAATGTTATGTGGTTCCCTCTCCCAAGAATATGATGACGATCCGTCTCAGGGAAGTATTGGCTCGTCTCGGTGCCTTGACTGATCTCTATATTTTAAAACGTGAACCGCGATTTTTAGGTCCATTAATGCCTATCCCCGCGCCACATACCATACCAACAGGAATTCAAGGTTACCCTGCTGTATCGCCAGCGGAGTTACAGGAATTAGAAAGGAAGCCACAAAGGAAATCAGAATAGATAAAAGTGGCAGTTTACCGACAAACTTATATCCCCGCCCGCATTGGGCGAGGGTTTACGGCAGATTTCTCTAAACCTTACCTGCCAATTTTGCTGTTAAGCTGCGCCAGAGCTTTTCCATCGGTCCCTGAGAATAACGTTTCAGCCACCAGCAAGCAAAGCCAATATTCAATACCCAGATAAAGGGAATAAATGCCATTAACTCCAAACGGCTAAACTGCCCAAATAACTCAAAGCGATAAAAAAGTGTGGTGCAAATCAGTGTTTGCAACACGTAACTACTCAGTGCCATTTTTCCGACCTGCCGGAGCCAAAACGTGATTTTCCAACGCGAAATGGCAGGCCAGAATCCATAAATTAATGCGATATAAGCCAACGCCAGCAACGGTGTTGCCAGTTCAGTAATGGTGTAACGGACAGTCCAGGATGCAAAATAACTGTAGGGATATAAGTATTGTATCGACAAAGCAATGCCCTGAATTGCCATACCAGCCGGGATCAGACATAGCGCCAAACGGCGGTAATGCTTATGGCTAAACTCCCCTTTCAACCAACCATTACGCAGTAACATCGCGCCACAAAGCATGACTCCGATTAATTGCCAGCCATATTGCACAATCACCACTATCATCGCCCCGCTTATCTGACGAATACGGTATTCTATGGCCAATAATCCACCATACATTTTCCAGTAGCTTTCATAAGAAATATCTTCCAGTGTAGGCTGCCAGAATGCATTATTTTCCCCTAAGGGAAACAGCCCCAGAAGGTAAAACATCATTACGCCGAATAAATAGAACGTCGCCGCTGTACCAAACAACTTTTGACGGGTATTGATAAAACGCCATGCCAATAAGCCAACAACGCCATATGACAACAAAATGTCACCATCCCATAGCAAAACTCCATGCAACAAACCAATAACAGCCAAAACCAGTAACCTGGAAATATTCCAGTCTCGTCCCCGCTGCCGAAGCAATTCGAGTGATGCTCCGAACAACAGCGTCAAGATGAACAGGAATTTTCCCTGAGTAAAGGTACTCAAGACAGACCATGTCATCACATCAGAGAACGAGACTGAATCTTTATAAAACAAATTCATGGACGCTGCATACGGCAAAGCAAAACTGGAAATGTTCAGCAACAATATTCCCAAAATGGCAACACCACGCACACTATCAAGTACTTCAATTCTCTGACACATTACCCCATTACAACTCTGTTTCATGATAATAGAAATTCATCATGATAAATGCAGATGACGCACGGCACGCAGGAATTCCTGCCGTGTATTCTGGCTGGTTTTAAATAACCCTCCCAGAGAAGTCGTCGTCGTCGTACTGGTCGCATCACGAATGCCGCGCGCTTTCACGCAATAATGAACAGCATCAATGGAAACAGCGACGTTATTTGTGCCAAGCAGGGTTTGTAATGCAATCAGGATCTGCTGTGTTAAGCGTTCCTGCACTTGTGGGCGCTGCGCAAAAAACTGGACAATCCGGTTAATCTTCGACAAACCAATGACCTTATCCTTAGGAATATAAGCAACCGTGGCTTTGCCATCAATAGTGACAAAATGGTGTTCACAAGTGCTGGTCATCGTAATATCACGCACTGTCACCATTTCATCCACTTTCATTTTATTTTCTATCAGCGTAATTTTCGGGAAATTGTTATAGTCCAACCCTGAGAATATCTCATCCACATACATTTTGGCGATACGACCGGGCGTATCTGCCAGACTGTCATCACTCAAATCGAGATTTAACAGCTTCATAATTTCTGTCATGTGTGCCTTAATGCGTACCTTACGCACCTCTGGCTCCAAAGTTTGTTCACGCAATGGGGTTTCAAGACCACGCTCAGCCAGTGCCGAATGCACCAGTGCAGCTTCTGTACTTAAGGATGACATCAGTTTCTCCAGGGTAAATATTTTCGTTACTTGACGGGAAATCAGGGCGCTTATTTTACGCAGATATCAGCGAATGTAATACCACACAATATCGACTTTATTTATCTTGTTCTACGCATATACCAATCCAACTTCAAGATTGCGTGTTATATTTCCCCGTGCAGCGGGGAGATATAAGGCTCCGCGTCGTCTGGCGGATTGCAACTTGAAGTTTATCGAGTATATATCGTATACGCGAGCGCATAACTATACCTGTACATCATCAATGCACCAAATCAGGATGGTTCACGATAGGTATTGGTGCGATAAAATACCAGTAAACCGGCAATGAGCAACCCAATAAATGCGATATACAAAGCAGGTTCTAATTTGCCTGTCAGCCATGTCGAAGTCGCGGATAACATTGGCCCTACCAATTGCCCCAGCGCATAACCCGTGGTCAGCAATCCCGCCATATAGCGGGCATGATTGGGCGCCAATTCACGGCCATACTGTAAGGCAAGCTGTACCACACACATAAATCCACCGCCTACCAGCAATGCCCCAATCATCAAACCACCAATGCCCGGTAATATTTCCACAATCAGGATGCCGAGTGCCTGGAGCCATAACGTAACCGCCAGACGGATTTGGGATGTTGATACATTACGCAACAAAATTCCCAGCATGATGCCAACGACCGAAGCACCGCCAAATATTGGCCAGACAAATTGGGCAAACAAGCTATCAGGAAAACGCGCTGCCGCCATTTGGGAAAGAAACGTCGCAGGCAAAATATAGCCGAATCCAGCCAGGCTATAACACCACACCAATCGCTTGATTTCCGGTGTCAGGCTCAGTGTTTCGCCCGCCGTCTGTGGACGGTGCAATTCACCGCTGCGGGGCAGATAGCGACTGACGTAAACACTGAATAACAGCGCCAAAATACCATATAACATCCACGCACTGGCTGCGCTCATCTGCCAGGATTGGATGCCCATTGCCAGCATACCACTAATAAAAATCCCCACACCTGTCCCTGAGAAAACGGCTGCACTCAACCCCGGACGATTCAATTTTGCCAATTCATCATTCGCCCATGCAGCTACCAATACCAACGTCCAACCACTGGCCCAACCTATAAAAAAGCGGGCAATACTATGCAATATCGGTCCATCCAACAAGGCAGAAAGCAGGGTGATAATGACGGCTCCCCACAAACCGCTCCACAAACGGTATTCCAC
This sequence comes from Xenorhabdus sp. SGI240, assembly GCF_040081915.1. Taxonomy (NCBI): domain Bacteria; kingdom Pseudomonadati; phylum Pseudomonadota; class Gammaproteobacteria; order Enterobacterales; family Morganellaceae; genus Xenorhabdus; species Xenorhabdus sp. SGI240. The sequence continues at coordinate 13,563 of NZ_JBEBMB010000069.1, read as the reverse complement.
AAAACGTTGCGCCCGCATGGCATCATAAGAACCCGCCAGATAGCCGAGGTAATTGAATGCGGCGACTATCCCCGCACTCGTTAATGTGAGTTGTGATTCAGCAATCATCAATGGCACTTGTGGGGTAAAAGTGAAGCGTCCTATTCCCATTGCAACAACCAAAGCGAGAAAACCGCTTAATGCAATCTGAACAGCTTGATAATTACGATGAAGAGATGTAACCGTTTGATTTTTCATAGTGATTAAAGAGTAATGAAATTAATTGTTTTGGAGGGCATCATTTAGTTATAACAAACAATAAATATAATATACATCTTTTCTTAACAATCCTCTCTATAGCAGTCACCACTGCCTGTCATTCCCCATCACTGCAATCTTTGCCATAATGCATCCAATACAAGAATAAACACTTGTCCGCAATTTGCGGCATATAGGGAGTTTCTTATGGATCACTGTCATACCTCAGACTTAATCTCTCTTGAGCAAGCACTGGAAACATTACTGACACACACCGTTCCCCTCACTGCAACTCCTCTGATCACGACAGAAACCATTAACCTGACCGAATCTATGGGCAGAATTACCGCCACTGATATCGTTTCCCCGATCAACGTCCCCTCGTTTGATAACTCAGCAATGGATGGTTATGCGATTCGCCTGGCAGATCTTAACGAAAACCATATCTTACCCGTGGCAGGCAAAGCCCTGGCAGGTATGCCGTTTCAGCAGGAATGGCCGAACGGCAGTTGTATCCGCATTATGACCGGTGCTCTCATTCCTTTTGGCGCTGATGCCGTTGTGATGCAAGAACAAACGGAGGCTACCGAAATGGGAATTTGCTTCACCCATCCGGTAAAACCGGGGCAGAACATTCGCACCATTGGGGAAGATATCAGCCAAAATGCGGTGGTATTGCCAAAAGGGATCAAGCTCTCCACAGCACAATTAGCGCTGATTGCTTCACTAGGCATTGCAACGGTTGATGTTGTCCGCAAGCTGAAAGTTGCCATTTTTTCTACCGGTGACGAGTTACAAGCCATCGGTGAACCCTTACAGGCAGGCCAAATTTACGATACCAACCGATTTGCTATTCGCCTGATGCTGGAAAAACTGGAGTGTGAAATCATCGATCTTGGCGTAATCCGCGATGATCCTGATGCCTTGCGCCGGGCCTTTATTGAAGCAGATAAACAAACTGATTTAGTGATCAGTAGCGGTGGCGTTTCTGTTGGTGAAGCGGATTACACCAAACAGATTTTAGACGAAACAGGAAAAATCAGTTTTTGGAAACTCGCCATCAAACCGGGTAAACCTTTCGCCTTCGGTAAATTGGAAAATGCCTGGTTCTGCGGCTTGCCTGGCAACCCTGTATCAGCCGTGCTCACGTTCTACCAATTGGTACAACCGTTGATTGCCCACCTATCGGGTTTTACTGCATGGCAATCACCTATGCGTCTCACAGCCAGAACGACAACACCTTTGAAAAAATCCCCCGGCAGGCTGGATTTCCAACGTGGTATTGCTTCACTTAATGAACAGGGTGAATTAGAAGTGCAAACTACGGGGCATCAAGGCTCCCATATATTTAGTTCATATAGCTTCGGCAACTGTTTTATTGTGTTGGAACGGGAACGTGGGCATGTTGCTGCTGGTGAAACCGTGCAAATCGAGTTTTTTAACTGTTTATTAAAAAACCAATAGCTAAAAAACCAATAGTTAAAAAAACAATAGTTAAAAAAACAATAACCGAAAAAACCAATCATAAGAAGATAGTGAAAAATGGCGGTCGAACTTACTGATGAAGAAACCTTGCGTTATAACAGACAAATTGTCTTACGTGGTTTCGATTTCGACGGACAGGAAACATTAAAATCAGCCAACGTGTTGATAGTGGGTGCTGGCGGGCTGGGTTGCGCCGCTTCCCAGTATCTTGCGGCGGCGGGTATTGGGACAATGACCCTGCTGGATTTTGACACGGTTTCCCTTTCCAATCTGCAACGGCAGATCCTCCACCGCGATGAGCGCATTGGTATGGCAAAAGTGCATTCCGCCGCGCGAACCCTGCGGGAGATCAATCCACACATCACTATCAATCCCATTGAAGGGCTGTTGGATGATCCGGCGTTAGATGAATTAATCAGCCAACATGCAATGGTGCTCGACTGTACAGATAATGTTGCCATTCGTGAACAACTCAATCGCCTGTGTTATGGGCGTAAGATAACATTGGTTTCGGGTGCTGCGATCCGCATGGAAGGCCAGCTTGCTGTCTTTACTTACCAACCGGAAACGCCCTGTTACCGTTGCCTGAGCCGCTTGTTTGGTGAAAACAGCCTGACTTGTGTTGAAGCAGGTGTCATGGCGCCATTGGTAGGAACTATCGGTTCATTGCAGGCAATGGAAACCATTAAGCTATTGACTCAATACGGGCAAACCTGTCACGGCAAGGTATTACTTTTCGATGCAATGACAATGCAATTTCGCCAAATAACATTGCTGCAAGATCCCTTATGTGAAGTTTGCCAGTGACAATGAATATGTCGTTGGAAACTTATTCTGATAAAGAAACATCCAGCCCAATTAAGCCGGATGTTTCTCTTCCAATACAAAAAGCTTACCCGACAATACCCTGACTTCTCAGATACTCATCATAAGTACCTTTAAAATCAATCACCTTGTCGGATTTAATTTCTAAAATACGGCTAGCCAATGAACTCACAAAAGCACGGTCATGGGAGACGAAAATCAGCGTTCCCTGGTAAAGTTCCAGCGCCAGGTTCAAAGATTCGATAGATTCCATATCCAGGTGGTTAGTTGGTTCATCCATCACCAGAATATTAGGCTTGTGCATCATCAGTTTGCCAAACAGCATCCGGCCTTGTTCACCACCGGAAAGCACCCCCACTTTCTTCTTGATATCATCCTGCCCAAACAACAAGCGACCAAGAATACTGCGTACTGCCTGCTCATCATCGCCTTCGCGCTTCCATTGGCTCATCCACTCAAACACCGTCATATCACAGTTAAAATCACTGGCATGATCCTGTGCATAATAGCCAATCGTGCTATTTTCAGACCATTTAATGGTGCCGCTATTTGGCGTTTCCTCACCAATCAGTATCTTCAGGAGGGTCGTTTTACCGATACCGTTTTCACCAATTACCGCCATCTTTTCGCCGACTTCCATCAGCATATTTAGATTTTTAAACAGTAGTTTGTTATCGTATCCCTTGGTCAATGCCTCCAATTCCAGCGCATTGCGGAACAGTTTTTTCTCTTGTTCAAAGCGGATATAAGGATTCTGACGGCTGGAAGCCTTCACCTCTTCCAACTGGATCTTATCAATCTGACGGGCACGGGAAGTCGCCTGTTTAGACTTGGAAGCATTAGCACTGAAACGGCTAACGAATGCCTGCAAGTCAGCAATTTGCGCCTTTTTCTTGGCATTATCGGCCAGCAGACGTTCACGCGCTTGCGTTGCAGCAATCATATACTCATCATAGTTGCCAGGGAACAAGCGCAGCTCGCCATAGTCCAGATCGGCCATATGTGTGCATACCGTATTCAGGAAATGACGGTCATGGGAAATGATGATCATCGTGCTGTTACGTTCGTTGAGCACTTGCTCCAACCAGCGGATAGTGTCGATATCCAGGTTGTTAGTTGGCTCATCGAGCAGCAAGACATCAGGATTGGAAAACAGGGCTTGTGCCAGCAATACGCGCAATTTCCAGCCCGGTGCCACTGCACTCATCAAGCCATAATGCTGTTCAACGGGAATGCCGACCCCCAACAACAATTCGCCGGCACGCGCTTCTGCACTGTAACCCTCCATCTCACCATAAGCGACTTCCAGATCTGCGACACGATAGCCATCTTTTTCGCTCATTTCTGCCATCGCATAAATACGGTCACGCTCCTGTTTGACCTCCCACAGCTCCTGATGCCCCATGATGACGGTATCCAGCACGGTATATTCTTCGAAAGCAAACTGATCCTGACGCAATTTACCCAAACGCTCATTAGGATCAAGGCTGACATTACCGGAAGTTGGGGTTAAATCCCGGCCCAAGATTTTCATGAAAGTAGATTTGCCTGCCCCATTCGCCCCAATCAAACCATAGCGGTTACCGTTGCCGAATTTGACAGAAATATTTTCAAACAGTGGCTTACTGCCAAACTGCATAGTGATGTTGTTTGTACTTAACACAACTGTTGCTCTTAAAGTGGATAAAAAGGGAAATGTAAAATCGATAGCCGCGCATTATGCCACAACAGAAGAAAAGTATCGCCAGAATGCGTTACCCACGTTTAAAATCAGGCCATCACCTCATATAAAACACTGAATATTAATCATTTTTTCATAAAATAAACTAATCTATTGGACAGAGAAATATAGAATAGAAACCGGTACTGTTATAAACTTTCCGATATTATTTTACAAATCAACAAATTGATATATCGGAAAAATACAATGCAAAAAGTAAGATGGGGTATTATAGGTTGTGGTGATGTAACAGAAGTAAAAAGTGGGCCTGCTTTTTATAAATTGGAGAATTCAGAATTAGTCGCCGTCATGCGACGCAATGCAGATTTAGCCAAAGATTTTGCCAAGCGGCACAATATCCGGAAATGGTATTCAGATGCCGAATCTTTGATTAATGATCCGGAAGTTGATGCCGTTTATATTGCTACCCCACCTTCTACCCATAAGAAATATACTATTTTGGCAGCACACGCTGGAAAAAGTGTTTATGTCGAAAAACCCATGGCATTAACATTTGAAGAATGCAACGAAATGATTGCCATCTGCCGATTTCAAAAAGTTCCCCTGTTCGTCGCTTATTACCGCAGGGCATTACCGAGGTTTATTAAAATAAAAGAATTAATTGATTCTGGCGCAATTGGTACACCTCGGATAGTCAATTGTATGCAATTCAGGGAAATGGCGCCTGTCTATCAAGATCCTGATAATTTACCCTGGTTTGTAAAACCAGAGATATCAGGTGGTGGCCTATTTGTTGATTTAGCTTGTCATACACTCGATATATTGGATTTTTTACTGGGAAAAATCACCTCCGTCAAAGGGCATGCCAATTCACAGGCAAAAGCCTATCCCGCCGAAGACTGCGTTTCCATGTCATTTATGTTCGAGAATCATGTTCAGGGAGTTGGTATTTGGAATTTTGTCGCCAGTTCTCGTGAGGATAAAGTCGAAATTATCGGTACAAAAGGCAAAATCGTTTTTGCCACATTTGGTGATTCTCCCATTTCATACTATGACGAAAATAATCAACTACACCAATATTATTTCGAAAATCCCCAACATATCCAGATGCCATTCATTCAGAAAGTGATTAATAACATACAAGGCAATGGCAATTGTCCATCCACGGGTGAATCTGCCGCCCGCACCAGTTGGGTTATTGATGAAGTATTAAAAGAGTATCGTGCTACTGCAAATATTATTTCCTAATAAATTTGGTGTTACTGTTTAAAAACATGAAGAGTAAACTAACTAATAAAATAACCATCAAAGTATAACTTTTGATGGTTTTAATATATTATTTTTATTCACAAGGTAATTACCATCGTTCTGCTGGCTTCTTGATACCCTTCCCTGATATAAAAACGTATCGCATCAACATTCTGGGATAATACACTCAGTTCAAGGTGTGAATAATGGTTTTCTTGCGCCCACTTTTTCATACCAGCCAATAACTTTTGACCAACTCCAAAATTTCTGGCATCCTGACTTACCATCAAGTCAAAAACATAACCATAAGTTCTCGGCATCAGGCAATTAAAAGGAGGGGTCTTTTGCTCCTGGGCAATAGCAAAACCTTTAATACTGCCATTCCCATCTTCCGCAACCAGTAAATGAAACTTATCGTTATTGATATTGGAAGCAATAAAATCTCTGTCTTGTTCAGCCACTTGTATTCTATCCGGCTGTAACGCAGCCATTTCACTAAACAATATGCTATAAAGAGATAAAATAGCCTCAATATCCTGCATAGTAGCCGCTCTTATTATCATTAGGTTCTCTCGAACACTTTCAGTTAGTATAAATTTCAATCAACAGAATAATGTAATTATTAAAACAGTCAAGTATCAGGTGATAAAGCTGGATTTTGTTCAACATTTGCTAACAAGCATACAACTGATAATACTGTTGAGTTATATCTGTTTCACTGCGAAGATGGCGACCTTAAATAACATGTTGTAACTGAGGTTTCTTTAAAATGTCTCTTTCCAAGCATCGGGCAGCTTCTTTTTCACTGCTTCCTGTGATTTTATTGTTACTGTCAATGACATCAATTCAAGCCGGGGCTTCACTGGCTAAAACAATATTTCCTGTCATTGGTGCACCCGGTGTCACAGCCCTGAGACTTGCATTAGGCACGATTATCCTATTCCTGATTTTTAAACCGTGGCGGTTAAAGTTTCAGCGTTCTTCATTGCTCCCGCTTTTTGCCTACGGCATTTCTTTGGGGGCAATGAACTACCTGTTCTATATGTCCTTATCCCGAATTCCGCTCGGTATTGCTGTTGCACTTGAGTTTACCGGACCTTTAGCAGTAGCCATGTTTTCTTCCCGCCGTCCTCTGGACTTTCTCTGGATTGCCCTGGTTATTGCCGGGTTAAGCTTCCTGCTGCCAATCGGAAATAGTGTCAATACACTCGATCCTATCGGTATTTTGTACGCATTGGGAGCCGGTGTTTTTTGGGCGCTTTATATTATCTTTGGGCAACGTGCTGGAGCGGGCTATGGAGCCGCAACAGTTTCTATCGGTTCACTCATTGCTGCCTTTATCTTCTTCCCAATCGGATTAATACAGACTGGCCCTGAACTCCTGTTCGATGCTTCTTTACTACCAATTGCCCTAGGGATCGCCATTTTATCCACCGCCTTTCCTTACACTCTGGAGATGATTGCCCTTACTCGTTTACCAGCCAAAACATTCGGGACATTAATGAGCCTTGAACCTGTATTGGGAGCATTATCAGGCATCATTTTCCTTAATGAACATTTAGCAATGAGTCAGTGGGTTGCCCTTTTCTGTATTATTTTTGCGTCCATAGGCTCCACCTCAACCATTAAGCGAAAAACTAAAATAGAAAAAGTAGAATAACGATTTTAAAAATACTGGGATGATTTATTGAAACCGGAGAAATATTTGTTTTCCGGTTTCTTATTTTCATAAATTATCAAAATGTTACCGACCAACACAATAACTATCAATTCAATAGAGGTAATCAATATGACTTCCGACAGATGATCAACTAAATTTATTCTATCTAATGAGATAACTCATTACTCAGAATTTAAGGAGATATTATTATGAATACCGCAAAATTACTCAAAACCCAACCTTCTGGCCTGATTTATACCCGAAACAATCTCGATGAAGGTATTAAACAGAGAACGATTACTGCCTTAAATCATATGGTGAGCCAATTTATCGACCTATCCATGCTGACTAAGCAGGCTCACTGGAACATGCGTGGCCGCAATTTCATTGCCATTCATAAGATGCTGGATGATTTTCGTAATGCCATCACAGAACACCTTGATATATTTGCAGAACGAGCCGTTCAATTAGGTGGAACCGCGCTGGGCACTGTTCAGGAAGTGTATAAACGTACCCCCCTGAAAAGCTACCCAACAGATATTCACGATGTACAGGATCATCTAAAGGTGCTGGCCGATCGCTATGCGATGGTTGCTAATGATATCCGTCAGGCGATCATTGATGCGGAAGATGAAGACACTGCGGATATGTTTACCGCGGCATCCCGTGATCTCGACAAATTTTTATGGTTTATCGAAGCAAATATTGAGCAATAAAATAAAAATATTATTCCTCGTAATTAAGTTAAGGCCACATCAGTGGCCTTTTTAACATCAGTGTCCATTATTGATGGAAAAAACATTAAAAAAAGCAGTTATACCCTTAAAAATCCCACAAACCTTTAAAAAAATCATTTTTCTCTCTATAATCCCTGTTTGATTCAAAAATAAACATGAGGATTCTATTAGATGGATAACGAAGTCAAAGATTCTAACGGCGCATTACTGGATGACGGCGACTCAGTGCAGGTTATCAAGGACCTGAAAGTTAAAGGCACCTCCAAGACACTGAAACGCGGCACACTGATCAAAAACATTCGCCTGACCCACCGTGAAGACGAGATTGAATGCAATGCCGATAAAATTAAGGGATTAGTCTTGAAAACCTGCTTCCTGAAAAAAGTAGATAAATAACGATTACAAACCCATTTTTGCTTAAAGGATAAATAATATTAACTATTATATTATTTATCCTTTTTATTAATGGCGTTAAAAATCGAATAGCATTGATTATATTGAATCAGACAACTGACAGTTATCCTTTCCAATTAAGTTTTGCCACAGAAAAATAGTAATATCTCCCAGAAGATCAATCCATTAAATACGTCATTCACAAACCAAGCCACAGAAAAACACCAAATAGATTGGAATTTCAGGTAAGAAAATTTATTATAAATAGGTCTTTATTCTGATAAAGAGCAAAGATATTGAAAATATTAAAATTTATATAGAGGTTACAAGATGAAAACTTCACTGACTCTATGCACAGCTATTTTTCTATTAGCATCATGGAATACATTTGCAACAGAAGCACAATTGAATAGTAAATCTGAACAATGCAAAGAAGTCGCACGTATCAGATGTGCCAAACATATTAAACACCCTAAAAAATATCAGTTTTGCCTTAAAGAGATATATAGCATATGTATACGCCAATAAATACAATATAGCTTTAACTCTGTTGAAGAACAGTGATTTCAGGAGGTTGTAAGTTCAGGCCCGGATTTTTAGTTTTGGACATATACCCGTCATTATTAGGGCACTAATGCCTTCAATAATGACGGGCATTAATAGCAATATAGAATCTGGTTTTAGGATAAAAAATTAATTTACTTATTTCAAATAGATTGGAATATAAAGTCAAGATAAAACAATTTTCCTCAGGGAATAAAGAATTTTATTTTAAGCTCTCATGATGAGAGTTTCTTGCAAGAACTAACAATTAATGATTATCAGATACATAAAAAGCAAATCACCAAGTTGGAATATTGATACAGTGCAATTGGATAAATAACCCATCCTTGGGTTATTTTTATTCCTTTTCCGCTGGCACCTTTGGCCGTTCGATGGGAAATACCGGCAACGCATTCAATAAACGTGAACCATAACGTTTGGTGAATAACCGATTGTCATAAATCACTACATCACCATAACACTCATGGCTGCGAATTAGCCTCCCCACTTGTTGGATCAAGTTAAAAGAGGCACTCGGCAAACTCTGAACTTCAAATGGATAACGTTTTAAAGATTTCAACCATGCACTTTCAGTAATAATCACCGGATTAGTTACGGGAGGGAATGCAATTTTATGGATATGGACTTGTGAAAGATAATCACCTTTTAGATCCAATCCTTCTGCAAATGACTGCAATCCAACCAGAACGCTGGTTTGCCCCTCATCAATTCGCTTGCAATGTGTTTCTACCAATCGATAACGAGGCTGATCACCTTGTACCAATAACACCAACCGCAAGTCTGTAACGAAAGTCAGGAACCCTTCCATTGCTCGTTGGCTGCTAAAAAGTACCAACATTCCCCGGTGTTTCCCTGCCATCACCTGAGAGCGAAAATAGCGCGACATTTCCTCGAGATGCTGCATTTCATTTTGAATGGTCGGTTCCTGTGTCATTTGAGGAATAACCAAACGCCCTTGTCGTACATGTTCAAAAGGCGATGACAGGCTGATAAAACGATCACCCTCATTTTCGTGTAATCCGGTAAGTTCCTGAATGCGGGAAAAGCTATTCAGTGAACACAACGTGGCCGATGTCACTATAATATGGGGGATAGTACGCCATAGTATCTGAGTTAATTGTTCGCTGACCCGAATGCCTACACAATGAAGATAGAGATGTGATTGATTTTTCTCATAGCGTCGCGTTAACCATTTGGATATCGGCGCATGGGAAGATTCTTCTTGTGAAGCCAAACGCCACAGTTTTGTCATATTCTCAAAATAGCCTAATGTTCGGCTGGCTTGCAAAATAGCACGATGCAAACGGACAATATCTTGTCTGGCAGTCTGATCACCCAAATCATTCAAAATCGCTTCAGCCAAACCACGTAATCCATCAGTGAGTTTAAATAATTGCTGGCAACATAGCAGTAAACTCTCCGGTAACTTTCCCAGTTCGAACAGGTATTCTTCCGCTTCACCACGCTCAGGCAATAGCGCCTGTGTTATCTCCGCCAATTCCTTAAAGCATTCACGGATTGTTGCACAATGGGTCTGTAATCGGGGGATATTTGCCAAAGCAGGAGGTTTTGTCGGCCGAAATTGAACCAGGTATTGTTCTACATGACGGACAAATGTATCTAACTGCCCATTAAACTGGAATAAGGTTATTTCCCCTTCAACTTCCAGTGTATCCCTTGCCACTTCGGGAATATGGTGCCCTTCATCCAGAACCAACAGCAGATTTTTTGCCTCCGGTAAAACCGATCCACTTTCCAGCGCTGCCATAACCAAAGAGTGATTGGCAACGATGACATCTGCATCTTCAATTTCCCTGCGGGCAAGGAAAAATGGGCAACGATGGTAAAACTGGCAATTGCGGGCCAGGCAGTTCACTTTATCCGTACTGATTTTTGCCCATAGTGGGTCCGCCAGTGCCAGTTTATGGTGATCTCGTAAGCCATCCCAGGCAAACGTCGCATAATCACTGCGCAATCGGCGACATAATTCCCGCTCTTCACTATTAGCAATTTCAGTCTGGTCTTCGACCAGAAACATCAAATCAATCTGCTCCCCTTCTGCGGCACAAATGGCTTCCAAATTGCGCGGACAAACATAACGCGCCCGACCAAAAGCGCCCGTAAATTTCAGGTCAGGAATAATCTTACGCAGCAGCGGCAAATCCTTGCTGTAAATTTGATCTTGTAAGGCAACATTGGCTGTACTGACTACCAATGGTTTCTGTTCTGCCCGACTGATGGCAATCCCGGGGAGCAGATATGACAACGTTTTCCCTACTCCCGTTGGCGCTTCAATCACCAAATGTCGCCCCTCTTCATCCGCCAATGTCTTTGCAACCTCAGCAATCATTTGACGTTGCGGAGCGCGTGGAATGAAACCATCAATATGGGTAGATAATGATTTATACCACTGACTAATCTGACTTTTTACTGAACTAGAAAGTGCCATGATTTTTACTGCTTAAAAATTGGAGAGCTATTTTTTTCATCATACTTCTGTCTTTACTATTCAAACGCATAAGCGCAATTTGGTAAGGAATAATTTTCCCATAGAACTGATCTCAAATCAGCTTTATATGATCATTCCTGCGAAGCGGTTTCCAGTCTTTTTACTCTCAATGCAAGAAAATCGGTTATCGCTTGTCTGAAATGCAGAAGCCGATATACTTTTGATTTTTTATAACCGTTATAACTCGTTATTAAAACCTTATTGGAGACAGAGATGAAAAAAATCCTGCTCATTATCATCATATTATTTTCCATCGGCTCAATTGGCGGGATCTTTCTGGCAGGGATGAATATATATACCCGCTCAACCACACCAGCCGAAGCACCACAACAGACTCAGCAGGAAAATGCGCCAACAGGGCAGCAATAAATACATTGGCTCGTATCGTAACACCCGATGAGGAAGCTCATGAAAAATGAATATTTTGTCAGTCCACAATGGTTAAACGAACATCGCCATGATGAGCATATCGTTGTCGTTGATGCCAGTGCCCCAATGCCTACCCAATCCATTAATTATCACCAACTTTGGTTAGAGAAACACATTCCGGGCGCCCAATTTTTTGATCTGGATAAGGTCGCTAATCTACAAATCAACCTGCCTCACATGTTGCCGGAGCCGGAAACCTTCCGTCAGGCTGTTAGCAAAATGGGCATCAGTGAAAATCATCTGGTGATAATTTACGATCAAGGCAATATGTTTTCCGCCCCACGGGCATGGTGGACATTTAAAATTTTTGGGGCTCATCATATCCGTATTCTTGCAGGGGGCTTACAAGGCTGGCAGCAAGCCGGTTATCCAACCGAATCAGGTAAAGTTATTCGCTCTCCCGAAGTTTTCAATATCCAGTTTACCCCTGAAAAAGTCTGTTCTCAGGCGCAGATCCTTAATGCTCTCCGTAACGATGTAGGGGTTCAATTTGTCGATGCCAGGACAGAAGACCGTTTTCAGGCAAAAGTGCCAGAACCCCGTCCAGGTCTGAGAATGGGGCACCTGCCCGGCGCTAAAAATGTTCCGTGGACAACCCTGATTGATAATGGATGCTATAAGCCAGGAGAAGAAATTGCAGCAATATTCCGCAAACAGGGCATTGATTTAAGCCAACCCATAATTACCAGTTGTGGTTCTGGTATGACAGCCGCAATTTTAGTCCTGGGGCTTGATATGATTGGTCATAAAGAAGCGGGATTATACGATGGCTCCTGGGCTGAATGGGGCGCTGATGCTTCACTTCCATTAGAAAAATAGGTTATTGACAATAATAAAGAACAAGAAAGAGCATCAAAATAATATGCCCTTTCTTGTACTCTTGGTTAGAAATTTTAGGGTATACAAACAGAACAATTGCTGTTATTTCCCGGCAGAATCCATTTAGCGAGGATTCCGGCGATCAGACCAAAAATAATCCATGACAGGATACCCATATACCAATCCAGGCTTACCTTTTTATCCCCTAATATTTGGAATAATAATATGATTAAAAAACTGAAATGCATTGTCTTTTTCCGCTATATCGTTTGGGAAATTTAGATCCGGAGATAAATACCGCAAGTTATAATATAGCCACTCACTTACACTAGAATTAGAAAATCCGCTTACTTTCCATAAACGTTTCATCATATTTATAGTGTTATCTTCAAATGCAGATGCGTCTAAGAGATAAAGTCTAGTGGCAAGACGGAGACGATTAACAGTGCCAATAACAGCATCAGATAGATTGCGATTACTTAATATTCTGGCGTCTATAAATTGCAAATATAATACTTCAAAATCTTCATTTCCGATATTTAATAACTGGTGAGTTCCATTTGTTAATGGGGTGATATTATCAATAACTTCTATCGTAGAGTTGTCCCCTCTTGGGGTAAATAATCTCCTTCTCAGGTATTGCATCTGACTATTTTCAGGTAATCCATTAGTTTCCATCCCTATAGTATAAAAACCACTCCCTCTGGGATTTTCAACTTGCCTAATCCTATTTTCAGCTATGGCGTGCCTGAACACGGCTACATAATCATTGCTTAAGCTTGCCACTGATCCGCTTGATGTTGCAGGAGGTGTGACCAGATTCATTTGCCTTGGCCCTCCACTACTGAACCTGCTGCCAAACGCTTCACTAAACTCACCTGACTGCTGGCCCAACCGCCCCAGGCTGCGGCTAAGACCGCCAATGACACTGGCCCCCAGGCTGAGCGCCCCCAGCCCCAGAGAAACCCAGCCGAGC
>NZ_JBEBMB010000068.1:0-52835 GCF_040081915.1 Xenorhabdus sp. SGI240 | reverse complement strand
ACTTCTGAATCGCATACCTTGTTGTAAATGCGTTAAATTGTCATCTACACAACAAAACACCCAAATGATAAAATCTTGCTGTGACATAGCCTTTGTTCCTTTATTTCTCTCAGTTTGGCGACTTAAAGTTATAAAGGAGCGGCTATGTCATTTCAACTCACCACGAAAGTCGAGCATCGCGTTAATCTATATTAGTGAGAGCGTTCAGCCATTGTTTACCCCACCAGGTATTACCATAACTCATGATATTTACCAAAGAAGATAGAAGATATAGACTAAATTTTACGAGGTTTGGCTACAAAGCACATGATTATTTTTTGCAACATTGGCACATGCCCCACAATGGGAAACCCACATGTTAACACTAGCCACACTCGATCTCTTGCTCTCTATCAATGAAAGCGAGCTGATCGAAGAGATCATTTTGGTATTGTTAGGTTCCCCCCAGCTCGTTATTTTCTTTGGCAAGTTCCCAAGGCTTAAGGACGCATTGCTGAAAGATCTTCCCTCATGGCAACAAGCATTGCAGCAGAGAATAAAAGAGACACGTATCCCTGCTCCATTAGCTGAAGAGTTTCAGTTATACCAACACATACAGGCAATTGATACGTCAGATTTCTATCAACAATTACCTAATATCCTGAAGAAACTCCAACAGCTCGGATCCCCCTTTGCCAAAGAAGCCAATACACTATCCAAAGCATTCTCTGAACACCCCCCTTCAGAACAGATGTTATTTATCCAACGCTGGCATCTCAGCCTGATCCTGCAAGCGACGACCTTTAACAAGACACTATTAGAACAAGAAAAAGAGCAACTATTTGCAGAGATCCAGAAGCGATTAACACTCAGTGGTAACCTTGATCCCCTCTTTGATCACAATGATCACGCGGCAGGCCGATTATGGGATATGAGTAAAGGACAACTTCACCTGACCACGAAAAATATACAACTATTTACTCTTTATGCTGACTTTCTTAAACAGCAACCTGAGCTGGAAAAACTGGCGCAATTACTTGGCCGCAGTCAGGCAGCGAAAGCAATCCCTCAAGAAAGCGTCATTCTGGAGCCGTTTACCCGACCTGAAAGGGTGCCAGAGACTATACCGGAGCAAATTAGCGGGATTAGGCAAAGCGACGATATCTTAAGGTTATTACCCACCGAGATGGCTATGCTGGGTATTGAAGCGTTGGAATACGAATTTTACCGGCGGCTGGTGGAGAAAAAATTACTATCCTATCGCCTACAAGGGGACGATTGGCAACCGAAAACCACTCTTAAACCCGTTACACATCACCATAATGAAAAACAACCTCGAGGACCATTTATTGTTTGTGTCGATACTTCAGGTTCAATGGGGGAATTTAATGAGCAATGTGCAAAAGCACTCTGTCTGGCTTTGATGCGTATTGCACTAGCGGATAATCGTCACTGTCATATTATATTGTTCTCGACACAACTTATTCATTATGACTTAACATCACCGGATGGACTCACTCAAGCAATGCATTTTCTGGGACAAACCTTTAGAGGAGGAACCGATCTGGCATCTTGTTTAAATGCAACCGTTGAAAAAATGAAAGAAAATAGTTGGGAAGATGCTGATGCTGTTGTTATTTCAGATTTCATTGCCCAACGTTTGCCAGGCTCCCTAATCCATCAGATAAAAAATCTGCAACAGCATCAGCAACACCGCTTCCATGCGGTCTCCCTTTCCCATTACGGAAAGCCCGGTATTATGCAGATATTCGACTATATCTGGTGTTTTGATACCGGGCTTATAAGCCGTTTACAAAGAAGGTGGCGAAATTAAAACTTAGAGTACACCTTCAACGGATTCAATAATCTCAGGTGACCAGACACCGCACTGAACCTGACCGATATGTGCCATTTGCAGCAGCAACATCACCAAGCGGGATTGCCCGATACCACCACCGATAGATTGTGGCATATCACCGCTGATCAGCGCTTGATGCCAATCATATTGCAGACGATCTTCATCACCAGTCAGTGCAAGCTGACGTTTCAGCGTCTCTGCATCAACACGGATACCCATAGAAGAAATTTCAAAAGCATCCTGCAAAACTGGGTTCCAGACAATAATGTCACCGTTTAAACCAAAGAAACCATCACCGTTTGGTGTAGTCCAATCGTCGTAATCCGGCGCACGTACATCATGAGCCTGCTCATCGGACAACTTACCACCAATGCCCATCAGGAAAATGGCACCAAATTCTTTGGCAGCCTCACGTTCACGACCTTTAGCATCCAGACCAGGGTAACGTTTCAGAAGCTCTTCACTGTGAATAAAGTGAATTTGATCTGGCAGGAACGGTGCCAGACCAAATTCCTTACTTACTGCTTGTTGTGTTTCTTTTATTGCTTCGTAGATTTTACCTACTGTCTGTTTTAAATAGTCGAGTGAACGCTGACCTTCACCCATCACTTTCTCCCAATCCCACTGATCAACAAAAACAGAGTGGATAGGCGTCAAGCGATCTTCATCAGGACGCAGAGCTTTCATGTGAGTATACAATCCCTGTTCAGCTTGAAAACCAAAGCGACCTAATGTCTTACGTTTCCATTTCGCCAGAGAATGAACCACTTCGAATGTGTCGTCTGGCAAAGTTTTCACTTTCACCTGAACCGCTTTTTCATGACCCGATAAGTTGTCCTGAGTACCATCACCAAGACGACTTAAGATAGGTCCCTGCACTTCGATTAAGCCAAGTTTTTTCTCTAACAGACGGGAAAAGTATGATTTCACAAAACTAATCTGCTGTTGCTTTTCAATAAAGGATGTTTTCATGATGCAGCTCTCAAAATTTTTTAGTGGCCCTGTGTCCTGTTGATATAGATTAAGCAACAAAATGAGGTACTAATTCAATATATGATGATAAAAATAGTGAATAAGATTTATAAACGATAAATTTTACACTATAAAAATGAATATTATTCAAAAACAGGGGTTGAAAATGGCGGAAATTTATCAGATCGATAATTTAGACCGTGACATACTTCATGCTTTAATGGCGAACGCACGTACACCTTACGCAGAATTAGCCAAAAAATTCGCAGTAAGCCCAGGAACGATTCATGTCCGCGTAGAAAAAATGAAACAATCTGGGATCATCACAGGGACTCGGGTTGATATCAGTGCTAAACAACTGGGGTTCGATGTGTGCTGCTTTATTGGCATCATATTAAAAAGCGCCAAAGACTATCCGGCTGCATTGAAGAAACTCGACATGCTTGATGAAGTTGTTGAAGTTTATTACACCACAGGGCACTACAGTATCTTCATTAAAGTCATGTGCCGATCCATAGAAGCTCTTCAGGACGTACTTATCAACAAGATCCAGACGATTGACGAAATCCAGTCAACAGAAACGTTGATCTCCCTGCAAAACCCAATAATGAGGACAATAAAACCTTAAAAACGAAAAACCAGTTAACCACATTATCCACAGGTAGATCCCAATAGATTCACTGCGTACAATAGTTATTCTTTAATTTAACAAGGATCATGATGAGCACAATAACCTTAATCAGCGGCAGCACAATGGGTAGCGCCGAATACGTCGCAGAACATATGGCTGAGATCTTAGAAAATGATGGCTTTTCAACGAAGATGCTGCATGGTCCCTCATTGGAAGATCTCCCACGTGAAGGGTTGTGGATTGTCGTTACTTCAACGCATGGAGCTGGGGACTTACCTGATAATCTCCAACCTCTGGCGGATCAGATCACACAACAGCAACCGGATCTCCGCAATATCACATTTGGAGCCGTCGGTATCGGCAGTTCCGAATATGACACCTTCTGTGGCGCAATAAGATCACTGGAACGCTTATTAGAAGATCACGGAGCAAAACGGATCGGCGATCGATTGGAAATCGATATCCTGCAACACGAAATTCCCGAAGATCCAGCCGAAGAATGGGTTAAAGAGTGGGCAAAGTTACTCTGATCTGATTAAAAATATAACGATCAGCTGTGGATAACTTGTCTGAAAAGCAGGGGTTAACCCGTAGTTATCCATTTAATAACCAAGTTACAATTAAGTGGCTGTGAATAACTAGGCATTTAGATCCCAGCTTATACTGAGTTGGATCACGGATCATTCACAGCAAATGATCCTTTACAGTATCATGATCTTTATATGGAAAATCCACTTATCCACAGATGATCGTGATCCTAATAAAAGATCTAATAAAGAGATCTTTAAATAAAAAGATCTTCTTTTAATTAATGATGATCTCTCACCTCTTGGTCTCAGCTCCAAACTTGGGTAGAATTCTCTCCCTGATGCATATGAAGCATTCTCACTATTGAAGGTTCGCACATGTTTTATCCAGAGCACTTTGACGTCATCATTATCGGCGGGGGTCATGCCGGTACTGAAGCAGCGATGGCCTCCGCACGTATGGGGCGTCAAACCTTACTACTGACTCACAATATTGATACTTTGGGCCAGATGTCATGTAATCCAGCCATTGGTGGGATCGGTAAAGGGCATCTGGTAAAAGAGATCGATGCACTTGGTGGCCTAATGGCAAAAGCCACAGATCAGGCCGGGATTCAGTTTAGAACACTCAATGCCAGCAAAGGCCCTGCTGTTAGGGCAACACGAGCACAAGCGGATCGAGTACTTTACCGACAAGCTGTAAGAACAGCACTGGAAAATCAACCTAACTTAATGATCTTCCAGCAACCCGTTGAAGATCTCATTGTTGAAAACGACACAGTTACAGGTGTTGTTACCCGTATGGGATTGAAATTTAAAGCTAAATCTGTAGTGCTGACCGTAGGGACTTTCCTTGATGGAAAAATTCACATCGGACTGGAAAACTACAGTGGAGGACGGGCAGGTGATCCTCCCGCGATCTCATTATCTCACCGTTTACGTGAATTGCCATTGCGTGTAGCTCGCCTGAAAACAGGTACACCCCCTCGCATTGATGCTCGAACCATTGATTTTAGCGAGCTTGAACAACAACTGGGCGATAACCCCACACCCGTATTTTCATTCATGGGTAACGTTGATCAACACCCACGGCAGATCCCGTGTTACATCACGCATACCAATGAAAAAACCCATGAAGTGATCCGCAATAACTTGGATCGCAGTCCAATGTATGCGGGGATCATTGAAGGGATCGGCCCTCGTTACTGTCCTTCCATCGAAGACAAAGTGATGCGTTTTGCGGATCGTAACGCTCACCAGATCTTCCTGGAACTTGAAGGATTAACCAGTAACGAAATCTATCCAAACGGTATTTCTACCAGTTTGCCATTTGATGTTCAGATGCAAATTGTTCACTCCATGAAAGGCATGGAGAATGCCCGTATTATCCGCCCTGGCTATGCGATCGAATATGACTTCTTCGATCCACGTGATTTAAAACAAACACTGGAAAGTAAATTTATTCACGGTCTGTTTTTTGCTGGTCAGATCAATGGCACCACCGGATATGAAGAAGCCGCCGCACAAGGATTACTGGCTGGCCTTAACGCTGCACGCTATGCTTATGGTGAAGAAGGTTGGTTTCCACGCCGTGATCAGGCTTATATTGGCGTATTGGTTGATGATCTATGCACACTTGGCACCAAAGAGCCTTACCGCATGTTCACCTCCCGCGCTGAATACCGTTTGATGCTGCGCGAAGACAATGCGGATCTTCGTCTGACTGAACAAGGCCGTAAACTTGGCTTGGTGGATGATCTCCGTTGGGAGCATTATTGCCGCAAATTTGACATGATCGAGCAAGAACGCCAGCGCCTGCGCAATATCTGGGTTCACCCTCACTCTGATAACTTAGAGGATATCAACCAGATGCTGAAAACACCGCTATCAAAAGAAGCCAACGGTGAAGATTTGCTGCGCCGCCCTGAGATGAATTATGAATTATTGACGTCGTTACCCCGTTTCTCTCCTGGGCTGACTGAGCCTCAAGCTGCGGATCAGGTTGAAATTCAAGTGAAATATGAAGGCTATATTGCCCGTCAGCAAGAAGAGATCGAAAAACAGTTACGTAATGAAAAAACTGCATTGCCTGTTGATTTGGATTACCAACAAGTGAGCGGGCTTTCAAATGAAGTTATTGCAAAACTGAATGACCATAAACCAAGTTCAATTGGCCAGGCTTCACGGATTTCAGGCATCACTCCAGCGGCAATTTCTATTTTGCTGGTATGGCTGAAAAAACAAGGTTTATTGCGTCGTAGCGCCTAAGAGGACAGATTTTGCTTAATAAATTGGAATCACTGCTGGCGAAAACTGACATTACGTTATCACTGCCACAAAAACAGCAGCTCGTTGCTTATGTTGACATGCTCAATAAATGGAACAAGGCTTATAACCTGACATCTGTCCGCGACCCGGAACAGATGCTGGTTCGGCATATTATGGATAGCATTGTTGTTAATCCATTCCTGCGTGGAACGCGGTTTATTGATGTTGGAACAGGGCCTGGCTTGCCAGGCATCCCACTGGCCATTGTACGTCCAGATTCCCATTTCACTTTATTGGATAGTTTGGGAAAACGCGTTCGCTTTTTGCGTCAGGTTCAACATGAATTAGGCTTAAACAATATTGAGCCTGTACAGAGCCGGGTTGAAGAATTTATTCCCGAACCTCTTTTTGATGGGGTGATTAGCCGTGCATTTGCTTCACTGCAAGACATGCTGTCATGGTGCAACCATCTTTCTAAACCACGTGAAGGGCGTTTTTATGCTTTGAAAGGTGTATTGCCGGAAGATGAATTGGCTGAATTGCCAACGGGGATTGTGCTCGACACTGTCGTTCCTCTCCAGGTCACAGCGTTAGATGAACAGCGTCATCTGGTAATACTTAAGTCAAACTAACTTTGCTATTTGTCAATAAAAATCTAAATAATAAGTGACGCCAACGACAGTTAAAATGTAACTGGCGTTACTCATTATTCTCTTCCATGAATTCAACTTTATTTACTGATGATTCACAGAAAATCAACGTTATTTTTATATTGGCAGAATTTCTCTTTTCAAAGATTGCTATCGATTTTCTTTATAAATAAACTTTAGAGAAAGTGAGAAAATAATCATTTAATCTTTTTTATCGGTATATCAGATAAAACTTCATAGCTATAATATTAATAGTTTGATTTTCGATAAAAAAATAAAAGATTTTTATCACATATTTAATGATAAACATAATTAATGATTTTTGTTTAATGTGATGTATATCACGTTTAATTTTGAGGTCATACCATTAGTCATTGCAGAATATTAAATGGTATTTGTGAGCGATCTAGCATCAAAGTTAGAAATTTAAATAATTATTCACTTTTTCGCTACTTATGGATTGAATTCATTTTGGCGGCCCGTATAATTTGCACGTTTTTGTCACTTGACACTCTTAAGCAAAGCCAGTTTTATACAACATTCAGCAAAGCCTGATATGTGATGGTGTACCACAGGGAGAAAACAAAAGTCATGTCTGTATCCCTTTACAGCGGTAGAATGGCACTGAAACTGTTATTTTTGCAGTTAATGACTTTTGTTATTCTCAGTGTAGCTTTTTGTACCAAAAGTATAGAGTGGGGCGCTTCTGCTTTTGCTGGTGGGCTAGCATGTTGGCTACCAAATGCCATTTTTATGCGACTTAGCCGCTTCCAAAAGGTAAAAGAAGAAGGGGTTCCAGTACGGATTGCATGGTTTTTCGCGATTAGCGAAGGGGTGAAGGTTATCATTACGATAACCGTGCTGATAGTCGCTTTAGGGGTGTTCAAGGCGGCATTTGCACCACTTGGTGTGGCCTATTTAGCGGTGCTGATTGTGCAGATCATCGCACCTGCCGTAATGAACGGTTAGCGTTTTTAACAACAAAAGGGTAAAAAGCATCATGTCTGCATCAGGAGAAGTTTCAACTTCGGAGTACATAAGTCATCACCTGAAGCACCTTCAGTTGGACTTGCGTACCTTTGAGTTGGTCAATCCCCACGCTAGTGGTTATGAGGCGACGTTCTGGACGTTGAATATCGACTCGCTTTTTTTCTCCATCGTATTAGGGATGTTGTTTCTATTCGTATTCAGAAGAGTTGCGGTTCGCGCCACTGACGGCGTTCCGGGCAAATTTCAGACTGCAATAGAAATGGTAATCGGCTTCGTTGATAACACCGTGCGTGATATGTATCACGGCAAGAGCAAAGTGATAGCTCCTCTGGCTTTGACTGTGTTCGTCTGGGTGTTACTCATGAACGCATTGGATTTGCTGCCAATCGATTTTATTCCTCTAATCGGTGAACACTTCTTCGGCTTGCCTGCTCTGCGTATTGTTCCAACCGCAGACGTCAGTGTCACTTTGTCGATGGCCCTCGGTGTTTTTGTCCTCATTCTGTTCTACAGCATTAAGATGAAAGGAATTCGTGGTTTTGCGAAGGAGCTGACATTGCAGCCTTTCAATCATCCACTCTTTATTCCAATTAACTTAATCTTGGAAGGGGTCAGCTTGCTGTCTAAACCTATATCACTCGGTCTGCGACTGTTTGGTAATATGTATGCTGGCGAATTGATCTTTATTCTTATTGCGGCCCTTCTACCGTGGGGAGCACAGTGGTTACTCAGCCTGCCTTGGGCGATTTTCCACATACTAATTATTACGTTACAAGCCTTTATTTTCATGGTTCTGACGATTGTTTATCTGTCGATGGCATCTGAAGAGCATTAATTTTTATCAATCAATAATTGTGTTTTAACTTGAAACAAACTGGAGACTGTCATGGATATAAACATGGATCTGCTGTACATAGCTGCCGCTATTCTGATGGGGTTGGCTGCTATCGGTGCTGCGATCGGTATCGGCATCCTCGGGGGTAAATTCCTGGAAGGCGCTGCTCGCCAACCTGATCTGATTCCTCTGCTGCGTACGCAGTTCTTTATCGTCATGGGCCTGGTTGACGCCATCCCGATGATTGCTGTGGGCCTGGGCTTGTTTATGATGTTTGCTGTTGGCGGTTAATAAGATAGCAGAACTTAAATTTACGCCAATTTATTAATTGAAATTAGAGGTATTGTGTCGTGAATATTAACGCAACAATCCTCGGCCAGGCCTTAGCGTTTGTCCTGTTTGTTTTGTTCTGCATGAAGTATGTATGGCCACCAATCATGGCGGCCATTGAAAAACGTCAGAAAGAGATTGCTGACGGTTTGGCTTCAGCAGAGCGTGCCAAAAAGAACCTGGACTTAGCGCAAGCCAATGCGACCGACCAACTGAAAAAAGCGAAAGCTGATGCACAAGTTATCATTGAGCAGGCTAATAAACAAAAAGCCCAAATTATTGATGATGCGAAAGCAGAAGCAGAGCTGGAACGTAACAGAATTGTGGCGCAAGCTCATGCTGAAATTGAAGCTGAACGCAAGCGTGCGCGTGAAGAGTTACGTAAACAGGTTGCGATGTTGGCTATCGCAGGTGCCGAGAAAATCATCGAACGTTCCGTGGATGAAGCTGCTAACAGCGACATCGTTGATAAACTGGTCGCTGAACTGTAAGGAGGGAGGGGCATGTCTGAATTCGCTACGGTAGCTCGCCCCTACGCCAAAGCTGCTTTTGACTTTGCTGTAGAACACCAGTCGCTTGAACACTGGCAGAATATGCTGGCGTTTATTGCTGAGGTTACTCGCAATGAGCAGGTTGGTGAGCTGCTTTCCGGTTCATTAGCACCGGAAACGTTAGCCAAAACCTTCATCACCCTTTGTGGTGAGCAGGTTGATGAGCATGCTCAGAACTTTATTCGTGTAATGGCAGAAAATGGTCGCTTGCTGGTACTGCCAGAAGTCTTCCAGCAATTTATCCAATTGCGTGCGTCACTTGAATCGACTATCAATGTTGAAGTGGCTTCTGCGACCGAACTGAATGAGCAGCAGCAGGCTAAAATTTCTGCGGCGATGGAAAAACGTCTGTCACGCAAAGTGAAGCTGAATTGCAAAATTGACAAGTCTGTTATTGCCGGCGTGATTATCCGCGCGGGTGACATGGTGATTGACGGCAGTATTCGTGGCCGTCTGAATCGTTTAACAGACGTCTTGCAGTCTTAAGGGGACTGGAGCATATGCAACTGAATTCCACCGAAATCAGCGAACTGATCAAACAGCGTATTGCTCAGTTCAATGTCGTGAGCGAAGCTCACAATGAAGGTACGATAGTTTCCGTTAACGACGGGATCATTCGTATCCACGGTTTAGCTGATGTCATGCAGGGTGAAATGCTTTCTCTGCCTGGCAACCGTTACGCAATTGCACTGAACCTGGAGCGCGACTCTGTAGGTGCGGTTGTGATGGGTCCGTATGCTGACTTGGCCGAAGGCATGAAAGTCAAATGTACTGGCCGTATTTTGGAAGTGCCTGTTGGTCGTGGTCTGCTGGGTCGTGTTGTTAACACACTGGGTGAACCGATTGACGGCAAGGGCGCTCTTGAGAACGATGGCTTCTCACCGGTAGAAGTTATCGCACCAGGTGTTATCGATCGCCAATCCGTTGACCAGCCTGTCCAGACAGGTTACAAATCCGTTGATGCCATGATCCCAATCGGCCGCGGCCAGCGTGAACTAGTCATCGGTGACCGTCAGACCGGTAAAACTGCTCTGGCTATTGATGCTATCATCAACCAGCGTAATTCTGGTATCAAATGTGTCTATGTTGCGATTGGCCAGAAAGCTTCTACCATTGCTAACGTAGTCCGTAAACTGGAAGAACACGGCGCACTGGAAAACACCATCGTTGTTGTTGCATCCGCTTCTGAATCTGCGGCCCTGCAATATCTGGCACCCTACTCTGGTTGTGCGATGGGTGAATACTTCCGTGATCGCGGTGAAGATGCCCTGATTGTTTACGATGATCTGTCTAAACAGGCTGTAGCATACCGTCAGATTTCCCTGTTGCTGCGTCGTCCACCTGGACGTGAAGCATACCCTGGTGACGTTTTCTACTTGCACTCCCGTTTGCTGGAGCGTGCAGCGCGTGTTAACGCTGAATATGTTGAAAAATTCACTAATGGTGAAGTGAAGGGTAAAACCGGTTCTCTGACTGCACTGCCAATCATTGAAACTCAGGCGGGTGACGTTTCTGCGTTCGTACCAACAAACGTTATCTCCATCACTGATGGTCAGATCTTCCTTGAATCTTCTCTGTTTAACTCAGGTATCCGTCCAGCGGTTAACCCAGGGATTTCGGTATCCCGTGTAGGTGGTGCTGCTCAGACTAAGATCATCAAGAAACTGTCTGGTGGTATTCGTACCGCTCTGGCTCAGTACCGTGAACTGGCAGCATTCTCCCAGTTTGCTTCTGATCTGGATGATGCAACGCGTAAGCAGTTGGACCATGGTCAGAAAGTCACTGAGTTGTTGAAGCAGAAACAGTATCAGCCGATGTCCATTGCACAGCAGGCTCTGTCTCTGTTTGCTGCTGAACGTGGTTATCTGGAAGATATCGAAATCGCAAAAGTGGTCAGTTTCGAAGCTGCGCTGTTGGCTTATGCTAACCGTGAACATGCTGATCTTCTGAAAGAGATTGACCAGTCTGGTGATTACAATGGCGAGATCGAAGCGAAGCTGAAAGCGCTGTTGGAATCCTTCAAGGCGACTCAGTCCTGGTAACACTATTCGGCCCAGTTTGATTCTGTTGATGAATAAAAAATGGGCCGTCTGGTTGAATTCGGAGAAGCAGAAATGGCCGGCGCAAAAGAGATACGTACCAAAATCGCCAGTGTGCAGAACACGCAAAAAATCACTAAAGCGATGGAGATGGTCGCCGCGTCCAAAATGCGTAAAACGCAGGATCGCATGGCAGCCAGCCGTCCTTATGCAGAAACCATTCGCAGTGTGATTGGACACCTTGCGTTAGGTAATCTGGAATACAAACATCCCTACCTTGTAGAGCGCGAAGTGAAGCGTGTTGGGTACGTGGTTGTTTCGACTGACCGTGGTTTATGTGGCGGTTTGAACATTAACGTGTTCAAAAAATTGCTGATAGAAATGAAAGACTGGTCTGATAAAAACGTTCAAGTTGATTTGGCGCTTATTGGATCAAAAGCGGTTTCCTTCTTTTCTTCTGTTGGTGGCAACATTGTTGCCCAAGTAACAGGGATGGGAGATAACCCATCATTATCCGAACTGATCGGGCCAGTCCACGTCATGATGCAAGCATATGACGAAGGGCGTCTGGATAAACTGTATATAGTGACAAACAAGTTCATGAATACAATGTCTCAGGTTCCGACGATCACTCAGTTATTGCCTCTGCCTGCCGGAGACGATGAAACACTGAAGAAGAAGTCCTGGGACTATCTGTATGAACCTGATCCTAAGGCGCTGTTGGATACCCTGCTGCGTCGCTATATAGAATCGCAAGTTTATCAGGGCGTCGTTGAAAACCTGGCTAGTGAACAGGCCGCACGAATGGTAGCGATGAAAGCCGCGACCGATAACGGTGGCAACCTGATCAAAGAGTTGCAGTTGGTTTACAACAAGGCTCGTCAGGCCAGCATCACTCAGGAACTCACCGAAATCGTTTCGGGTGCTTCTGCGGTTTAACAGCTAGGTTTACGAATTACGTAGAGGATTCAAGATGGCTACTGGAAAGATTATCCAGGTAATCGGCGCCGTGGTGGACGTCGAATTCCCTCAGGACAGCGTACCAAGAGTATACGATGCCCTTGAGGTTAAAAACGGTGAAGAAAAACTGGTGCTGGAAGTTCAGCAGCAGTTAGGTGGGGGTATCGTCCGTTGTATCGCAATGGGTACTTCCGATGGCCTGCGCCGTCATTTGGACGTGACTGATTTAGGACACCCAATCGAAGTACCAGTGGGTAAAGCAACACTGGGCCGTATCATGAACGTATTGGGCGATCCCATTGACATGAAAGGTGAGATCGGCGAAGAAGAGCGCTGGTCAATTCACCGTACAGCACCAAGCTATGAAGAGTTGTCCAATTCTCAGGAACTGCTGGAAACTGGTATTAAAGTTATGGACTTGATCTGCCCATTCGCTAAGGGTGGTAAAGTGGGTCTGTTCGGTGGTGCGGGTGTAGGTAAAACCGTTAACATGATGGAGCTTATCCGTAACATTGCGATCGAGCACTCAGGTTACTCTGTATTTGCTGGTGTCGGTGAGCGTACCCGTGAAGGTAACGACTTCTATCATGAAATGACGGATTCAAACGTACTGGATAAAGTATCTCTGGTGTATGGTCAGATGAATGAGCCACCGGGAAACCGTCTGCGTGTTGCATTGACGGGTTTGACGATGGCAGAAAAATTCCGTGATGAAGGCCGCGATGTTCTGTTGTTCGTTGATAACATTTATCGTTACACCCTGGCAGGGACAGAAGTATCTGCACTGTTAGGTCGTATGCCATCTGCGGTAGGTTATCAGCCAACATTGGCGGAAGAGATGGGCGCTTTGCAAGAGCGTATCACCTCAACTAAAACTGGCTCTATCACCTCCGTACAGGCCGTTTACGTTCCTGCGGATGACTTGACTGACCCATCACCTGCGACAACCTTTGCTCACTTGGATGCAACCGTCGTATTGAGCCGTCAGATCGCATCTCTGGGTATCTACCCTGCGGTTGATCCTCTGGATTCAACCAGCCGTCAGCTTGACCCACTGGTCGTTGGTCAGGAGCACTATGACGTGGCTCGTGGTGTTCAGTCTATCCTGCAACGTTATCAGGAACTGAAAGACATCATCGCTATTCTGGGTATGGACGAACTGTCTGAAGACGACAAACTGGTTGTGGCACGTGCCCGTAAGATCCAGCGCTTCTTGTCTCAGCCATTCTTCGTTGCAGAAGTCTTCACCGGTTCACCAGGTAAATTTGTTCCTCTGAAAGACACTATCCGAGGCTTCAAAGGCATCCTGAACGGTGATTATGACCATCTGCCAGAGCAGGCGTTCTACATGGTTGGCTCCATCGAAGAAGCGATGGAAAAAGCGAAAACGCTTTAATATGGCTGACGGGAGGTTGATATGGCTGCAATGACGTTCTCCCTGAACGTAGTCAGTGCTGAAAAACTGTTGTTTGAAGGGCTGGTACAGAAAATTCAGGTGACAGGTAGTGAAGGTGAGCTGGGGATCTATCCTCAACACACACCACTGCTTACTGCCATAAAACCGGGCATGATACGTATTGTTAAGCAGTTTGGTGAAGAAGAATTTATCTACCTGTCAGGTGGTATTCTTGAAGTTCAGCCAAATGGCGTTATCGTACTGGCCGATACAGCGATCCGTGGTAAGGATTTGGACGAAGCTAAAGTGCTTGAAGCCAAGCGCAAGGCGGAAGAACACATCCGTAATTCTCACGGCGATGTTGATTATGCTCAGGCATCTGCTGAATTGTCGAAAGCGATCGCGAAACTTCGTGTTATCGAATTGACAAAAAAAATGATGTAATAAATACCCAAAGGGTATAGGCAGTTAGATAAAAAGCCAGTTGGTGAAAACTAACTGGCTTTTTTGCATTACGAAATATGTGGCAATTTATTTCGCAAACAGGTTTACTTTCATACTTAAAAATTGGGATTGTCAGGTTTCTTATGTCTATTATTGCAAATAATGACAACGCAAATAATGTCGGTACAAAAAGTGTTGTGATCCTTGCCGCGGGCAAGGGAACTCGCATGTATTCCGCTCTTCCTAAAGTTCTGCATGTGCTGGCCGGTAAGCCGATGGTTCAGCATGTTATTGATACCGCAATGGAGTTGGGCGCCCAAAATGTTCACCTGGTTTATGGGCATGGAGGTGATTTGATGAAACAAGCCCTTCCCGGCCAGGATCTGAATTGGGTACTGCAAGCTGAACAGCTTGGTACAGGTCATGCCATGCAGCAAGCTGCTCCGTATTTTTCGGATGATGAAGATATTCTGATCCTTTACGGTGATGTGCCTTTGATTGGCAAAGATACTTTGGCGCGTTTGATTGAAGCTAAACCAGAGGGTGGAATTGGTTTATTAACTGCCATACTGGATAATCCAACGGGCTATGGTCGTATCATCCGTGAAGATGGTGAAGTGACGGGGATTATCGAACAGAAAGATGCAACGGAAGAACAGTGTAAAATCAACGAAATTAACACCGGTATTTTGGTGGCGAATGGCGGTGATTTGAAACGGTGGTTATCCCGGCTGGAAAACAATAACGCACAGGGCGAATATTACCTGACGGATGTTATTGCGCTTGCACACAAAGAAGGCCGTCAAATCAAGGCCGTACACCCAAGCCGTTTAAGTGAAATGGAAGGGGTCAACAATCGTCTGCAACTTTCCGCTCTGGAACGTATTTACCAATCTGAGCAAGCGGAAAAATTACTGCTGGCGGGCGTCATGTTATTAGATCCTGCCCGTTTTGATTTGCGCGGAACACTAGAACACGGTCGTGATGTGGTGATTGATACCAATGTGATTATTAAAGGTCATGTCACACTGGGAAATAATGTTCAGATCGGCTCTGGTTGTATCCTGAAAAATTGTGTTATTGGTGATGGGGCAGTCATTGACCCGTACACTGTCATTGAAGATTCTGACATTGCGGCAGAGTGTACTATTGGGCCTTTTGCCCGTTTACGCCCGGGTTCCAAATTGGCGGAAAAAGCGCATGTTGGCAATTTCGTTGAAATGAAAAAATCCTCGCTTGGCATAGGTTCCAAAGCTGGTCATCTGACTTATCTTGGTGATTCTGAAATTGGCAATAATGTCAATATTGGTGCGGGAACCATTACTTGTAACTATGATGGTGCCAATAAATTTAAGACCATCATTGGTGATGATGTTTTTGTTGGTTCTGACACACAGCTTGTTGCGCCAGTGACGGTTGCGAAAGGCGCGACGATTGGTGCCGGAACCACAGTAACAAAAGACGTTGCTGAGAATGACTTGGTTATCAGTCGTGTAAAGCAAACCCATATTAAAAACTGGCAGCGTCCAGTGAAGAAAAAATAAATAAGATATATCCATAATAAAAATCCCCATCTCTACAAAGCTCGGGGACGGCAAAGCCGAAACACAATCAGGTTAGCGACATAAAAGGGCTTCATCGCCCTGTTTTTGGGAATAAAACAAAATGTGTGGAATTGTTGGTGCAGTAGCACAACGGGATATTGCAGAAATACTGATCGAAGGTCTTCGTCGCCTGGAATACCGTGGTTATGACTCTGCGGGTATGGCTATCGTTGACAGTGAAAACCGTATGACCCGCCTGCGTGAAGTGGGCAAAGTACAGATGCTGGCTGATGAAGCAGATAAACAGCCAGTTATTGGCGGCACAGGGATTGCTCATACTCGTTGGGCGACTCACGGTGAACCAAACGAACGCAATGCTCATCCTCATGTTTCTGAGCATATTGCCGTTGTGCATAATGGCATTATTGAAAACTATGAAGAGCTACGCGAAGAATTAAAAACGCGTGGTTACACCTTCTCTTCTGATACAGATACAGAAACCATTGCCCATCTTATTCACTGGGAACAGCAACAAGGCGGTTCACTGCTGGAAGTGGTGCAGCGTGTGATCCCACAATTACGTGGCGCTTATGGCACCGTAATTATGGATAGCCGTCATCCAGATGTGCTGGTTGCTGCGCGTTCTGGCAGTCCATTGGTCATTGGCTTAGGTGTGGGTGAAAACTTCCTGGCATCTGACCAATTGGCATTACTGCCAGTGACTCGTCGCTTTATCTATCTGGAAGAAGGTGATATTGCAGAAATCACTCGTCGTACCGTTCGCATCTTTGGTGTACAGGGTGAAGCCGTTGAACGAGAGCAAATTGAATCCAACGTTCAGTATGATGCTGGTGATAAAGGGGTATACCGTCACTACATGCAGAAAGAGATTTACGAACAACCGATGGCGATCAAAAGCACATTGGAAGGCCGCTTGAGCAATGGTCAGGTAAATCTGTCAGAACTGGGCGCTAATGCGGCGGAATTACTGTCACAAGTTGAGCATATTCAAATCGTTGCCTGCGGTACTTCCTACAATGCGGGAATGGTTTCGCGCTACTGGTTCGAATCACTGGCAGGTATTCCATGTGATGTTGAAATCGCTTCTGAATTCCGCTACCGCAAGCCGGCGCGCCGTAAAGGAAGCCTGCTGATCACCCTGTCCCAATCCGGTGAAACGGCGGATACCTTGGCTGCTCTGCGTTTGTCCAAAGAACTCGGTTATCTGACTTCGTTGACCATCTGTAACGTTGTTGGTTCTTCTTTGGTACGTGAATCTGAATTTGCCCTGATGACCAAAGCAGGGGCAGAAATCGGCGTGGCATCCACCAAAGCCTTTACCACCCAGCTAACTGTATTGCTGATGCTGGTGGCTTACATTGGACGCCTGAAAGGTGCGGATACAGCACTGGAACAAGACATTGTTCATGCCCTGCATGCTCTGCCAAGCCGCATTGAAAGCATGTTATCCAAAGACAAGCTGATTGAAGCATTGGCAGAAGATTTCTCTGAAAAACATCATGCCCTGTTCCTTGGCCGTGGCGATCAATACCCGATTGCGGTTGAAGGTGCACTGAAACTGAAAGAGATCTCCTACATTCACGCAGAAGCCTACGCTGCTGGTGAATTGAAACATGGCCCGTTGGCACTGATCGATGCGGATATGCCAGTTATTATCGTTGCACCGAACAACGAACTGCTGGAAAAACTGAAATCCAACATTGAAGAAGTTCGCGCCCGTGGCGGTTTGTTGTATGTCTTCGCCGATCAAGATGCAGGTTTCACCAACAGCGAAAACATGAAGATCATCTCCCTGCCACACGTAGAAGAGTTGATCGCACCGATCTTCTACACTGTGCCCCTGCAATTGCTGTCTTACCACGTTGCCTTGATCAAAGGTACGGATGTGGATCAGCCTCGTAACTTGGCGAAGTCGGTAACGGTGGAGTGATGGTGTTGTAGTTAGCGGTCAGAGATCTGTCTTTCAAAGGCAGATCTCACTGTATTTGGGGAGTTTGCACGTAATGGATAACGGACTTATTATTCCTTTCTGAAAACAGATCATAGCTATTTTCACGTGATAAGTGATGTCTAAACTACACTCAATATATCTTCAAAAGACGCACAATATCGGTTGGTTTCATGCGACTTGACAACCAAAATTTCTATTGCCTAACCTATAGATGAGTATCGCTTGCTTGTAGTTGCCAAAAGTATCTTACTGGGTTTGATCAACCCAAACTTTGCGCAATGTATGTATTTTTGTGCCACGGTGGGTCAATTAACGGATGAGATGATAAAGGCCTATCTGGAGCATCATTTTGAACCGAATCCGAATGATAATTTCAGAATGGACGATTGACGCGTCGTTTAGCCGGTGGGTGTTCAGTTTTTGAATAACCAAGCATTAACATCCTGATACTCCCCCCACATAAATGCAAATGGTTGCTCCTGCAAATAAAAAATAATATGACATATTGAACCAGTTACTTATCTGGTTAAGAGAATCTTTTTGCAGGAGAAGTCACATGAGTAACCATTATGATGTTTTGATCATAGGTGCCGGAGTTTCTGGCATTGGTATGGCGTGTCATTTGGCAAGGGAATGTCCTGATAAAAAAGTGGGGATCTTAGAACGTCGCCATAATATGGGAGGAACCTGGGATTTATTTCGCTATCCCGGTATTCGTACAGATTCGGATATGATGAGCTATGGCTATAAATTCCGTCCTTGGACAGATACCAGTATTTTCGCTGATGGGCCTGCAATTAGGCGCTATCTCCATTCAGTGGCGACAGAGTATGAAGTTGATAAGAAAATACAGTTCGGGTTAAAAATTACTCAAATTGACTGGTCAAATGAAACTTGCCAATGGACTGTGACTGCCATTGATGAAGTCAGTGGAGACACTCGGCAATTTATCTGTCATTTTCTTATCATGGCGACAGGTTACTATAACTATGATGAACCTTATTCCCCCAAATTTTCCGGTCTTGAAGATTTCAAAGGCCCTATCATTCATCCTCAATATTGGCCCGAAGCATTGGATTACAAAGGAAAGCGAGTCGTTGTGATTGGAAGTGGCGCAACCGCAGTCACTTTATTGCCGGCAATGGCTAATGATACTGAACATATCACCATGCTACAGCGTTCTCCGAGCTATATTTTTTCAATACCGGCAAGGGATAAGATGGCAGAACTGTTAAAGGGCATTATCCCATCGCGTTGGATTTACGCATTGAGCCGACGTCGCAATATCTTCTTTTTCAGTTCGATATATAAAGTCAGTCGGTATTTTCCTCACTTGTTGAAATCGTTCTTGCTGGCATTGGCTCGCAGAAAAGTCGGCCCTGATTTTGACATGAAACACCTGACACCAAAGTACATGCCATGGGATGAACGGTTATGCTTTGTTCCCGACAGTAACCTGTTTAAGGTACTGAAAGAAGGCAAAGCGTCTATCGTTACCGACCAGATTGAACGCATTACTGAACAGGGTATTTTGTTGCAATCGGGTAAGGAATTACCCGCAGATATCATAGTGACAGCCACAGGGCTGCAATTACATCTTATGGGAGGAATAGAACTTTTTATTGATGGACAAAAGCCACAAAGTCATAGCCAATTGTTATATAAGGGAACATTGGTACAGAATATTCCTAATTTTGCTTATCTGGTTGGCTATATCAATAATGCTTGGACATTAAAAATTGATCTATCAGCCGAATATATTTGTCGTTTGTTAAATGAGATGGATCGCCGTCATGCCAAGGCTGTCACACCACATGCGCAACCGGATGAAGTCATGGTTAATGAGCATATTTTTGGCGAATTGCGTTCAGGTTATGTGAGACGTGGTGAATTTGGTCTTCCTCGTCAGGGGCGCAGCCAAAATTGGCATGTTTCCCATAATTATAAAAAGGATAAAGAGATATTGGGACAAGCAATTGATGATACATCGTTACGGTGGAAATAAATTTTAACTAACGATTTGTGATGAGATTTTTTGGTCATACAGAGAAAACTATTCCTGAGATAGTGCCCAAAATATGCCCTTCGGTTGAAATATATTCTTGCCATGGTAATAAACCGAGGGCAGTTCCTTTGTAGTAGATAATCACCAGTCACAAAGAAGAGATCTCTTACAGCGGTATTTTCTAAATTAGCGGGGCAAATCTCAATATAACTTAAAAATGGCAGACCCATCGCTTTAAAAGTTCTAGTGCTATAGCTCATAAATATACTTGCACCTTTTGCTATATTTTGTCAGTTTTAAGGATATCAGTGGTATCAGATGAATATCTTTCAAGGCAGGGTAAACATGAGTAAGTGTGTAGGTTTTATCGGCTGGCGCGGTATGGTCGGCTCAGTATTGATGCAGCGAATGGTAGAAGAGCGGGATTTTGACGCAATAAATCCGGTTTTCTTCACAACCTCCCAGCACGGGCTTCCTGCGCCAGAATTCGCCGGAAAATCAGGTGTGTTACAGGATGCTTTTGATATTGAGGCACTGGGTGCGCTGGATATTATCATTAGCTGTCAGGGTGGGGATTATACCGATGAAATCTACCCTAAACTGAGAGCAACCGGCTGGCAGGGATATTGGATAGATGCCGCTTCTGCACTACGTATGAATGATGACGCTGTCATTATTCTTGATCCTGTTAACCTCCAACATATTCAAAATAGCCTGAATAAAGGTATCAAAACTTTTGTTGGCGGTAACTGTACCGTCAGCTTGATGTTGATGTCGTTGGGAGGATTGTTTGCCAATGATTTGATTGAGTGGGCGTCGGTATCAAGCTATCAGGCCGCTTCTGGCGGTGGTGCTCGCCATATGCGTGAGCTGTTGGTGCAAATGGGGATGTTGCATCATCTGGTTGCTGAAGAATTAAAGACCCCTGCTTCCGCAATTTTGGATATTGAAAAACGTGTAACAGATTTTACCCGCAGTGGGGCATTGCCAACGGACCAGTTTGGTGTTCCTTTGGCGGGGAGCTTAATTCCGTGGATCGATAAGCAACTGGAAAACGGGCAGAGCCGCGAAGAGTGGAAAGGTCAGGCGGAAACCAACAAGATCTTGAACACAGGCAATAATGTGATCCCGATTGATGGCTTGTGTGTCCGTATTGGGGCATTGCGTTGCCATAGTCAGGCATTTACCCTGAAATTGAAACAAGATATCCCGATCCAGGAAATTGAAATGCTATTGGCTTCCCATAATGATTGGGTTCGTGTTATTCCAAATGATCGGGAGCTAACGATGCGGGAGTTAACGCCGGCAGCGGTTACCGGCACGTTGAATACACCTGTGGGTCGTCTGCGTAAGCTGAATATGGGACCGGAATATTTATCTGCCTTTACGGTGGGTGATCAGTTGCTCTGGGGAGCAGCAGAGCCTTTGCGCCGTATGTTACGTATTCTGCTGTAGAAAAGAGTTAAGTTTTTTATTGAAACACTGCATTTGTTGGGATAATGCCGTCATTCGTGGCGGCATTAATGATTTTTTCGCCTGTCGCCTGAATTTTTCATCAATATCAATAAATCAGTGTCGTTACCTAAAATGCCAGCGCCCAAGAAAACGGGCGCTGGCATAATATTAATGCTTTTAGCAAACGGTTGTACCCAATGTTAATGTGACACAACGAATAAACTCGGTACTGACCCCTTTGCGGTTTTCAAGGTCTATAACCGACGTCGTGTGGTATTTTGGACAAATTTTATAAAGCAATTCAGGTGATATCTCTGCCCCCAGAGACTTAAGCACAGCAGAGGCCGTTTCGGGCCTAAAATTCATCCGGGCTTCATAAGTGGGAAGTGCATTACGGATTTTCTGGAATATCTCTTGGTTTTCATCCAGAATTTCTTCCAAGTTACTATCATTAACATGAGATAAAGCACGATCAAAGTCTGTTACACCCCGGAGTGCAAGAAGACTAATATCCATGTTATGTTTGGTAGCAAGTGAATCTGAGCCTGTGTTGGATTGGATTTTGGCATAGGAAAGTGATTTAATTTCATGGTGAATTTTACTTGCTACTTCTGGAATGAAACCAACAGCCAGAGCGATATTTTCAATTTCTTCATGGGTTAATGCGAACATTACACCTTCCCACGAATCGGTCAGTTCCATTGCCTTGGAACGGAGAGCATCGGCATTGTCGGATATACGACACAGCTCATTTTGACTCACCATTGCGGCATCAATAATATGAGGTATGGTGGATGTTTGGGTAGTGAAATTTTGCATGATCTTCTCCTAAATGACATTACTAAATATATAGATATATAAATATGTAAATATCCCTACGGATAATGATACAGCTTATGATAAATCGGATTAGATGAATGAACTGGGGTATTAATTAACTTTTTCAGCATGCCATTGTCAATAATTTTTTAAGGCTATTCTTATTTTTATTTTGTTGTGTTACATATAATTAAATAGTAAGTTCATGAGTTTTATGTTTTTTTGTGTAAGAAAGGTTTGCTATTATTATTTTTATTGGATTAACAGAATTTAAATCATTTTCCTTGATTTTTATCTTGCGGATTTTCTCTAAAAAAGCGTCAATACTTATTATCTGAAATGATATACTCGATAAACTTCAAGTTGCAATTCGCCAGACGACGCGAGGCCTTATGTTTCCCCGCTGCTAGGAGAAATATAACACATATCTTGAAGTTGGATTGGTATAAATATATATTAATAGCAGGTGGAATCATCAATAATAAGTTTATCACTCTCATGGAAATAATATTTATTTTATAGTGTTTGTCAGGTTTGTTTATATTTTTTTGATTATGGCAATATTTATAGGTTATTATTATAAATTTTTTTATTTTCCTGTCGGATATAATTCTGTCATTTTTCAAGTTGCAGCTTTATTGCCTGCAACTTGAAATTTATTATCTGGTGTTCTCTACATAGTGTCGGAAATATCAGATATCAATATTCGCCGCTTTCAGAGCATTCTCCTCAATAAATGCCCGGCGAGGTTCAACCGCATCCCCCATCAGGGTCGTGAACAGTTGGTCAGTTGCAATCGCATCTTTCACGGTGACACGCATCATGCGACGGGTTTCCGGGTTCATGGTCGTTTCCCACAATTGATCAGGGTTCATTTCTCCCAGACCTTTATAGCGTTGGACGGAAAGACCACGGCGTGACTCTTTCGTCAGCCATTCCAGAGCCTGTTCAAAGCTGCTTATTGCCTGACGACGTTCGCCACGTTCGATGTATGCGCCTTCCTCAATCAAATTCCCGATCAATTCACCCAGTTTGGTAATGCGGCGATATTCGCCACCGTGGATAAAATCGAAATCCAGATTGTAGTTAGTATCAACACCATGCGTACGAATGCGCAAAATTGGCTCGAAAATCTGGCGTTCGCGGTTTTCATGGATTTGATAGCTGTAAGTGCTGCCATGCTGCTCTTTGTCATTCAGACGAATAGACAACTCGCTGACCCATTCTTCCACTTTCGCCTGATCGTTCAAGGCATCTTCGGTCAGTTTTGGATGGTAAATCAGGTTGTTCAGCAGGGCCAGCGGATACAGACGTTCCATGCGACGGATGATTTTCTGAGCAGTATTGAATTCAGTCACCAATTTTTCCAATGCTTCACCTTTCAGGGCGGGTGCATGTGGATTGGTATACAATGCTGCGCCATCCAAGGCAATGGACATCAGGTAGGCTTCCATTGCATCGTCATCTTTGATGTATTGCTCTTGTTTGCCTTTCTTCACTTTATACAGTGGTGGCTGGGCGATGTAGACATAACCGCGCTCAATGATTTCCGGCATCTGACGATAGAAGAATGTCAGCAACAGGGTGCGGATGTGCGATCCATCAACGTCGGCATCGGTCATGATGATAATGCTGTGATAACGCAGCTTGTCTGGGTTGTACTCATCACGGCCAATGCCGCAACCCAGAGCGGTGATCAAGGTGGCGACTTCCTGTGAGGAGAGCATCTTGTCAAAGCGCGCTTTCTCAACGTTCAGGATTTTACCTTTCAACGGCAGGATAGCTTGGTTCTTACGGTTACGTCCCTGTTTTGCTGAACCGCCCGCAGAATCACCCTCCACCAGATAGAGTTCAGACAGCGCCGGATCGCGCTCCTGGCAGTCAGCCAGTTTGCCCGGTAATCCGGCCAGATCCATAGCACCTTTGCGGCGGGTCATTTCACGCGCTTTACGGGCGGCTTCACGGGCGCGGGCTGCGTCGATGATTTTGCCGACGACGGTTTTAGCATCGTTCGGATTTTCCAGCAGGTATTCCACCAGCTTCTCATTCATCAGGGTTTCAACCACTGTTTTCACTTCGGAAGAAACCAGTTTGTCTTTGGTCTGGGAAGAGAATTTAGGATCAGGGACTTTAACGGAAATGACCGCAATCAAACCTTCGCGGGCATCGTCACCGGTAGCGCTGACTTTGGATTTCTTGTTGTAACCCTCTTTATCCATGTAGCTATTGAGGGTACGGGTCATCGCAGTACGGAAACCCACTAAATGGGCTCCCCCATCACGCTGAGGAATGTTGTTGGTGAAACAGTAAATGTTTTCCTGAAAACCGTCATTCCATTGCATGGAAATTTCAACACCAATACCATCTTTTTCGGTAAAGAAATAGAAGACATTCGGGTGAATGGGGTTTTTATTGCGGCTCAGGAATTCAACAAACGCTTTGATGCCCCCTTCATAGTGAAAGAGATCTTCGGCATTGGTGCGTTTGTCGACTAAACGAATGGCAACACCGGAGTTGAGGAATGATAATTCACGCAGGCGCTTTGCCAGAATGTCGTATTCGAACTCAGTGTTAATCTTAAACGTATCCATACTTGGCCAGAAACGGACAGTGGTTCCTGTCTGCTCAGTATCACCGACAACTTTCAGTGGTGACTGTGGCACGCCCAGACAATAGGTTTGTTCGTGAACCTTACCGTCACGGCGGATAGTCAGTTCCAGTTTTTCCGATAAGGCGTTAACAACAGAAACCCCCACGCCATGCAGTCCACCGGAAACTTTATAGGAGTTATCATCGAATTTACCCCCCGCATGCAGCACGGTCATAATGACTTCTGCTGCTGAAACACCTTCTTCTTCGTGTATGCCGGTCGGAATACCGCGGCCATCATCCTGCACAGAAACGGAATTATCTGCGTGGATAGTGACAGTTATTTTGTCACAATGACCTGCGAGGGCTTCGTCGATAGCGTTATCAACAACCTCGAAGACCATGTGGTGCAGGCCAGTACCATCATCGGTATCACCGATATACATGCCTGGACGTTTACGGACGGCATCCAGCCCTTTTAATACCTTGATACTTGAGGAGTCATATGTATTCGACATCAACGTTTCTCGCTCATCTTAATCCTGTGGTTGAACCTCTATTTTGCCATGTTCTACGCGAAACATCCTGCTATTTACATCAATCATGTCTGTAACTTGCCCGGATGTGATTGCACTGACAAACACCTGGGCTTGCGTAGATTTCAGACGCTCGGCTAATAGCTGACGACGGCCGGCATCCAGTTCTGAGGCAAAATCATCAAGCAGATACAGGCATTTTTGCCCGCTCTGTCGGGTGAAATATTCACCCTGTGCTAACCTCAATGCGCACATCAGTAACTTCAACTGACCACGGGACAGCATATCTTCTACTGGTGTACCGTCCGCCCTGATCCGCAGATCGGCTTTATGCGGGCCGGAAGCGGTGTAGGTTAGCGATCTGTCGCGCTCAAACTGCCGCGCGAGCAGCTCCGCATATTCACTCTCTTTGTCCCAACCTTGCTGGAAGCTGATACTCAGTGTGAATTCAGGTAAAAATTGTTTGCAGGTTTTTTCTATATCCTCGGAAATTTCTGCAATATATTCAGCCCGCCATTGACTGATTTCGGTTGCCAATGGGGCAAGCTCTCGATCCCAATGCTGGATTTGGTTGTAGCGGGTGACTTGTCGCAATGCGGCATTCCGTTGCTTAAGCAGCCTTTTCAGGTTAGCCCAGGCAGCAAAAAAGCGTGGCTCATTGTGAAAACATCCCCAATCAATAAAGGCCCGACGATATTTCGGACCGCCATTTAGCAACGTAAAACCTTCTGGTGTGATAAGTTGCATCGGCAGTATTTTCGCCAATTCAGCAATTTTATGCCCATCACTGCCATCTATCCTGACTTTGCTATCGCCCTGACGGTTTTTGCTTAATCCCACCGATAAAGTACGTTCATAGGATAGTTGATCAATGCGCCCATGAAGAATGAACGCGTCGCAATCATGACGAATTACCCGGCCTGCCTGAATACTGCGAAAAGCACGACCGTGGCCTAAGGTATAAATGGCTTCCAATATACTTGTTTTGCCGCTACCGTTCGGCCCAACCAGAAAATTAAAACCGGTTGCCAGTGGCAGGTCAGCGTCCGCGATATTACGGAAATCGCGGATCAGCAAACGCGAGAGAATCATATAATGAGTTAATGTTGTTACTGTTACAGGCGCATTGGCATCACGACATAAGTCGCAGCCTGACTGGCTGAATTCTCAATTTTTACGCTGGATGTGGCATCTGTTAGCAGGAGACTGACTTGCTCGCATTTCAATGCGTTCAGAACATCCAGTACGTAACTGACATTGAAGCCAATTTCCATTTCAGTGCCCTGATAACTGACATCAACAATCTCTTCTGCCTCTTCCTGCTCTGGGTTATTGGCGGTAATTCTAAGTTGATTTTCGCTCAAGTAGATGCGAACGCCACGGAATTTTTCATTGGACAAAATGGCGGCCCGCGAAAATGCCTGCTTAAGCATGTCACAATTGGCTTCCAGCGTTTTATCGGGATTTTTGGGTAATACGCGACGATAATCAGGAAAACGGCCATCAACCAACTTCGATGTGAAGATAAAATCACCAACATGAGCACGAATGTTATTGCTGCCAATCTGCAATTGCAGCGGATTATCACCGCCATCGAGCAGACGCATTAATTCAATAACGCCTTTGCGGGGTACGATCACTGAATGGGACGGCAGATTTTGCCCGATGCTCATGGAACAAACGGCCAAACGGTGGCCGTCTGTGGCAATGGTACGCAGTTCTTCGCCTTCAGTTTCGAACAACATACCATTCAAGTAATAGCGAACATCCTGATGCGCCATGGAAAATTGGGTAGACTCGATCAGGCGTTTCAGTGTGGCCTGAGGCAGAGAAAATTCAACTTCGCTCTGCCAGTCATCAAGATTAGGAAAATCTGAAGCAGGTAACGTAGAGAGTGAAAATCGGCTGCGACCAGAGCGGACGAGAATGCGATCGCCATCCAGTTCTACACTGATTTCTGCTCCGTCAGGCAATCCACGCCAGATATCAAAAAATTTACGGGCGGGGACAGTTGTTGCACCTTGTTCATGTGGCTGGGTCAGTGTCACCCGAGCCTTCATTTCCATTTCCAAATCGGTGCCCGTCAGCAACAGGGAACCTTCTGTTACCTGCAATAATAAGTTGCCTAAAATAGGCAGGGTAGGGCGACCACCCAAGGGGCTGCTAACCTGTTGCAAAGGTTTTAATAATTGCTCACGTTCAATGATAAATTTCATAGCGCTAGGAAGACAATGTTCTGATTAAGTTAGAAAAATCTTCTTTGATGTCGTGACTCTCTTCACGCAGTTGTTCGATTTTACGACAAGCGTGAAGTACGGTTGTATGGTCACGTCCACCAAAGGCATCCCCGATTTCAGGCAAGCTGTGATTGGTCAGCTCTTTTGCCAGCGCCATTGCCATTTGTCTCGGACGGGCAACAGAGCGTGAACGGCGCTTGGAAAGCAGATCGGCAACCTTGATTTTGTAATATTCAGCCACCGTTTTCTGAATATTATCGATGGTTACCAGCTTTTCCTGTAGAGCCAATAAGTCACGTAATGCTTCGCGTACAAAATCAATAGTAATCGCACGGCCGGTAAAATTGGCATTGGCGATGACTCGATTCAACGCGCCTTCGAGTTCACGAACGTTAGATCGCAGGCGTTTAGCAATAAAGAAAGCCACTTCCCCCGGCAACTGGATTTGATTCTCATCAGCTTTCTTCATCAGAATGGCAACGCGGGTCTCCAGCTCCGGTGGTTCAATAGCCACGGTCAATCCCCAGCCAAAACGGGATTTTAACCGATCTTCGACACCATTTATCTCTTTCGGATAGCGATCTGACGTCAGAATAATCTGTTGATTACCTTCTAACAGCGCATTGAACGTGTGAAAGAATTCTTCCTGGGATCGCTCTTTATTGGCAAAAAACTGAATATCATCGATCAGTAGAGCATCCACTGAGCGATAGTAACGTTTAAATTCTTCTATCGCATTGTTTTGTAATGCTTTTACCATATCCTGAACGAAGCGTTCAGAGTGCATGTAAACTACTTTTGCATTGGCTTTGCGGGCCATAATGCTATTGCCGACAGCATGCAAAAGGTGGGTTTTGCCCAGTCCGGTTCCGCCATAAAGGAACAGAGGATTGTATGCGCCACCAGGATTATCAGCCACTTGTCTGGCGGCAGCTCTGGCGAGTTGGTTGGATTTACCTTCAACAAAGTTATCGAATGTATGCTTGGGATTAACGTTGGAACGATAGGATAACTCTGGTTGAGCTT
This sequence comes from Xenorhabdus sp. SGI240, assembly GCF_040081915.1. Lineage (NCBI taxonomy): Bacteria > Pseudomonadati > Pseudomonadota > Gammaproteobacteria > Enterobacterales > Morganellaceae > Xenorhabdus > Xenorhabdus sp. SGI240. The sequence continues at coordinate 24,222 of NZ_JBEBMB010000068.1, read as the reverse complement.
TTGCGTTGTCCCAGCTTGGGCGTACTGATGGACTGGACGGCGCAGCAGCCACCGGCATATTGGTAATGATTTTCTGAGATGGAGACTGGTTTGGTGAAACAGGCTTATTTCCTACTTCAAAACGCAGTAAAGGTACTTCAGGACCACAGAAATCATTTAATAACACATTGATATTATTAATATATTTCTCCCTCACCCAATCCAACACAAAACGGTTGGGGGCATAGAGAGCCAAAGTGTTATCACTCAGTTCTGCCTGAAGGGGTCGTATCCACATACTGAATTCTGTGGCAGGTAACTCATCCTGCAATCGGGCAAGACATTGCTGCCAAAGCGAAAGTGACACGGCGAACTCCCCTAAAACAAGACTAATAAAAGAAACCGGAATAAAAGATACGTTATATAGGGCACAAGGTGTTATTCCTCTCTGTTTCTCATGTGACGAGGAACAGAGCACGTACCTTGTGGCGATTTTTAACATCATCGCTCCCCAAAGATCCACATAATCTGTATATAGAGAGACTGGGATCGGGATCAACGATCATAACGCAAAAGACGACACAAATCCTCATTCTTTTACACAGCTTTGACGCTTTTTATCCACAGGGAGATCACCACGCTTTTTGGTACTTGCAGAATATGTAGGCCCGCAAGAGATACTGTAGTGTAATCATGGCATATAGCAAACTTCATTTAGCTATCGTTTGAAATTCAATATGCTGATGGTGTTACGATCGCGCAATAAGAATGCAACGATAGGTGTATGATCCTTGCGCTTTATTACACAGTCCGTATAATCTTGCACCCTGCGTGTTATGCCAACGATTTTTTCCGGTTAGGTCTGGTGAGGATTTGGGGTTAGCACTTCGGGTAGCAAAAGTCTGACCTGTCTGTGATTGATTGAAATAAAAAAATCCGACAGGGGGGCGGTCAGGCTCGTGTCATCTTAGATTGACGAGGGGGAGTACATTTTATTACAATCCTGCCTCTTTCTATATATTGATGTTGCGACTGAGGCATTGGTGTCTACTTTATTCTCACTGGTCGCCAACGCATTTGCTGAATCAGTAACAAATTTTAAGCTAGGTAGAAATCGCTATGAAACGCACTTTTCAACCATCCGTACTGAAGCGTAACCGTTCTCACGGCTTCCGCGCACGTATGGCCACTAAAAATGGTCGTCAGGTTCTGGCTCGCCGTCGTGCGAAAGGCCGTACTCGTCTGACTGTTTCTAAGTAATAAAGCTAACCAATCCAGTGGTTAAGCTCGCTTTTCCGAGGGAGTTACGTTTGTTAACTCCCGAGCATTTCACGTATGTTTTCCAGCAGCCGCAACGGGCAAGCTCCGCAGAGATAACAATTCTTGCGCGCTTGAATGAGCTGGGGCATCCCCGCATCGGTCTAACCGTCGCCAAAAAAAATGTTAAACGCGCCCATGAGCGTAATCGTATCAAGCGACTGGCTCGTGAAAGTTTTCGTTTAAACCAGCATAAATTGCCTCCAATGGATTTTGTGGTTTTGGTGAGGAAAGGGGTCTCTGAGCTTGATAACCGTGAGCTAACGGAAGCTTTGGGCAAATTATGGCGTCGTCACTGTCGCTTGGCTCGCGCCTCCTGATTGCTTTAATTCGGGGTTACCAGTTAGTGATTAGTCCACTACTGGGGCCTCGTTGTCGTTTCAATCCTACCTGTTCCCACTATGGCATAGAGGCATTACGCAGGTTTGGGATGATAAAAGGCAGTTGGTTAACAGTGAAACGCGTATTAAAATGCCACCCTTTACACGAAGGTGGTGATGATCCTGTCCCACCTAAAAAAAACGACGATAACAGAGAACATTAACGATGGATTCGCAACGCAATCTTCTTCTCATCGCTCTGCTGTTTGTTTCGTTCTTGGTCTGGCAGGCGTGGGAAAATGATAAAAACCCACAACCAACGGCCCAGATCACGCAGCAAGCAAATACTACGCTGAGTAGCGAAGCAAGCAGTGGGCAAGGTAAACTGATCACCGTGAAAACGGATGTGCTGTCATTGCACATCAATACCCGTGGCGGTGATATCGAGGAGGCTGATCTGCTGGCCTATCCTGATACTCTCGGTTCCAAAACCCCGTTCAAATTGCTGGAAACAACCCCTGAATTCACTTATCAGGCTCAAAGTGGATTAACGGGTATCCATGGTCCCGATAATCAAGCTGAACGCCCGCTTTATCATGCCACTCAGAATAGTTTTGTTTTGGCCGATGGTCAGAATGAATTGCGTATTCCAATGACTTATACCGCGCCGGACGGCGTTGTTTATGTCAAAACCTTCGTTTTAAAACGGGGCGACTATGCAGTTTCTGTTGATTACAACGTCAATAACGTCACTGATAAACCCTTGCAGATGGCGTTTTTCGGTCAGTTGAAACAGAGCGTTGAACTGCCAAAACATCGTGATACTGGCAGCAACAACTTTGCTCTGCATACTTATCGTGGTGCTGCTTACTCTTCTGATGAAGAAAAATACGAAAAATACAAATTTGATGATATTGAAAGTAAAGCGCTTTCCGTGACCACAAAAGGCGGCTGGGTAGCAATGCTCCAGCAATATTTCGCCACGGCGTGGGTTCCGGGAGAAGGCAAAACCAGTACTTTCTATACCAAAGACCTGAAAAACCAAAAAATGGCGATCATCGGGTACAAAGGTGAAGACATCAATATTGCGCCGAACAGCCAGCAGAATATCTCTTCTACCCTGTGGGTTGGCCCTGAAATTCAGGACAAAATGGCGGCGGTTGCATCCCATCTGGATCTGACCGTGGATTACGGTTGGTTATGGTTTATTTCCCAGCCGTTATTCAAGTTGCTGAAATTCCTGCATGAATTCATCGGTAACTGGGGCTTCTCTATTATTGCGATTACCTTTATCGTGCGCGGTATCATGTATCCGCTGACCAAGGCGCAATACACCTCAATGGCGAAAATGCGTCTGTTGCAGCCAAAAATCACGGCAATGCGTGAGCGTTTTGGTGATGACCGCCAGCGCATGAGCCAGGAAATGATGGCGCTGTATAAGACAGAAAAAGTGAACCCGCTGGGTGGTTGTTTGCCTCTGGTGATCCAGATGCCAATCTTCCTGGCATTGTATTACATGCTGATGGGTTCTGTTGAGCTGCGCCATGCCCCATTCATTGGCTGGATTAATGACTTGTCTGCTCAAGATCCTTACTACATCCTGCCATTGCTGATGGGTGTGACCATGTTTGTTATCCAGAAACTGTCACCGACTACCGTGACTGATCCAATGCAGCAGAAAATCATGACCTATATGCCTGTTGTGTTCACGGTTTTCTTCCTGTGGTTCCCGTCTGGTCTGGTGCTGTACTACATCGTCAGTAACCTGGTTACCATTATCCAGCAACAAGTTATTTTCCGTAGTCTGGAAAAACGTGGTTTACATACCCGCGAGAAAAAATAGCTGTTAAAAAAATATAAAATATAAGTGGAAGGCGGTCATTGGCCGCCTTTATTATTTTAGTTTTGAAAGATAACAAACCTAGGTCGAAAGAGAGAATTTCATGAATACCACCGATACGATAGTCGCTCAGGCCACTCCTCCGGGACGAGGCGGTGTAGGCATTCTGCGTATTTCTGGCCATAAAGCTGCGGAAGTTGCTGAGGTGGTATTGGGTAAACTCCCAAAACCGCGTTATGCCGATTACTTGCCCTTCCGTGATACCGATGGTTCTGTGCTTGATCAAGGTATTGCACTTTACTTTCCCGGCCCTAATTCATTTACGGGGGAAGATGTTCTGGAGCTTCAAGGGCACGGTGGGCCGGTTATTCTGGATTTGCTGTTAAAGCGTATTCTGGCGATTTCCGGTGTACGTATTGCCAACCCGGGTGAATTCTCTGAACGAGCTTTCCTCAATGATAAACTTGACCTGGCACAGGCAGAAGCCATTGCGGATTTGATCGACGCCAGCTCTGAACAGGCCGCACGTTCCGCGATGAATTCCCTGCAAGGTGCATTCTCTAGCCAAGTCCATGAAATGGTGGAAGCGCTGACTAACTTGCGGATCTACGTTGAAGCCGCGATTGATTTTCCAGATGAAGAGATTGATTTTCTTTCCGATGGCAAGATAGAAGCCAAGTTGGATGAAGTGATCGCAGACCTTGAGCACGTTCGTTCACAGGCGCGTCAGGGCAGTTTGTTGCGCGAAGGCATGAAAGTCGTGATTGCAGGGCGTCCGAATGCGGGTAAATCCAGTTTGCTTAATGCACTGGCAGGCCGTGAAGCTGCGATTGTGACTGATATTGCAGGAACAACGCGCGATGTTTTGCGTGAACATATCCATATTGATGGAATGCCGCTGCATGTGATTGATACGGCAGGATTACGCGAAGCCAGTGATGAAGTGGAACGTATTGGTATTGAGCGGGCATGGCAGGAAATTGAGCAGGCGGATCGGGTACTGTTTATGGTAGACAGTACGACAACCGATGCCGTTGAGCCTGCACAAATCTGGCCTGAATTTATGGCTAAACTACCAGAATCGCTGCCGGTTACCATCATTCGTAATAAGACAGATATGACGGGGGAAAAAACGGGTGTTACAGAAGTCAGTAACTATACCTTAATTCGCCTTTCTGCCCGTGATGGGGAAGGTGTCGGTTTTCTGCGTGATCACTTAAAAGAGACGATGGGTTTCAACAGCAATACAGAAGGTGGTTTTCTTGCCCGTCGTCGTCACTTGCAGGCATTGAGCACGGCAGCAGAACATTTGCAGGAAGGCCATCAACAGCTCGTCTTTGCCCGTTCAGGGGAATTGTTAGCAGAAGAACTGCGTTTGGCACAGCAAGCATTGAGTGAAATCACCGGTGAATTTACTTCCGATGATTTACTTGGGCGGATTTTTTCCAGTTTTTGTATTGGGAAGTAAGATGGCAAATAAAGTCCGCTTGGGAGGCTCTTCTGCTACTGCGTGAATAAAATCTGATGAAAGTAAGGCGCTGGATAAAAAAACCAGCGCTTTGTCATTAATCTTATAACCCTTTATTTTTCCATAGCTCGCCACTGAGATTATTTTCGATTGAGAAAATAACAGATGAAGGTAAAGGCTAATGCAAGTCCAGCCAAAAATAACATCAGGGCTTGATAACCCTGAATCAAGGTATTGAAGCGAGCTAACAAAAATACAGCAAAAGCGATACCACAAGCTCCCCCTACATTATGAATAGTCCATGAAGTTCCCATGGCAACAGCCGCTTGTTCACGAGGCAGGGAATTCAATGCAATTAATGTTGACGGTCCAAGAATTGATCCCCATCCCATACCAAATAACAATAGTGGGATAATGAACCACCAAGCATTGACCTGTGTTGAGGCGAATGCGAGGAAAGCAGCAGCAGCTACAAACAGTAACAAACCGACTAAAATGACTCGTTGCGGGCCAAATTTTTCACTGCGATTACCTACCCACGGAGACGTTAAGGCAAACATGACTGTGGCAGGTAGCAAGAACAGACCTATCTCGATATCATTTTTCCCCAATTGTCCTGCGAAAAACATAGGTAATGTCAGCAGCACGGTGCAATAGAAAAAAGCAAGAAAAAAGGTTGCAAGTAGTGCAGAAACAAAACGCATTTTGCGGAAAAAATGGAATTCAACAATGGGTTCTGGTGTTTTTAACTCATGCCATATAAAGATAAACAATGCTATAACTGCTATAGCCAATAGGCTCCATTGTTGCAGGGCATTTCCATCCAAAGAGAAATAACTGACTAAACTTATTAGAAAAATGATCAGGAGAATACAACCGAGTATATCCAGTTTTTTCACTTTTTCGGTTTTATATTCGGGTATAGACCAGGCACATAGAATAAAACTAATAATGATAAAAGGAATATTTATCAAGAATGCGTAACGCCAATCTACTATACCTGCAAATAATCCACCGATAATTGGGCCTATTGCAAGCCCTAGTCCGTTAATCCCAAATAAGATACCAAGAGCTTTTCCCTGTTCATGTTCATCAAATAAATAGGAAATAATAGCACCAGAAACAGTATAGAGAATTGCACAACCAATCCCTTGAATAAACCTAAAGGTAGTGATGGCGGCAAGGTTTGTTGCGAGGCCAACAAGTAATGAGGCTGCGCCAAACAGTATTAATCCCCACAATAATATTTTTTTGCGCCCGCGACTATCAGCCAATGTCCCGACCGGAACCATAAAAGCGGAAAGAGCTATCATAAATATAGAAGTAACCCATTGTGTTTCCCTCAACGAGGTATTAAATTCACGTCCAATTGCAGGAATAATGGTATTCACGACGGTGAGATCTATACATCCAAGAAAACTTGCAATACATATTCCGATTAATCCGGTATATTTTCGGGTTACAATGACTGACTCACTCATTTACTAGCTCCTTTTGCTCTATATCAATAGGATCTTCATAAAGTTGAGATTTTTTCTTAAATTTTAAAGAGAGCCAGTTAACATACTCATTATGTGATTTTTCAACAAAAATCTCTCTGGTTTTACACATTGCGGCAGTCATTTGTTTCGGATAAATGATGAAGTTTATACCATCATTGGCCCACATTGGCATAATGACAGGACATTCTTCTAGAATGTAAAAGAGTGATCGATAAAAAATACCTTCATATTCTGCTGTTCCATATTTAATATTATTTCTTTCTGCAAATACATTGATAGTTTCATTAATGCATGAACGATAGTGTTCATTGGAGTAATATTCATTCAAAATACTGTCATAGTAATATTTATAGTCTTCACGTTTAAGATAGACATCCCAGCGAATAATTTCATTAGGTATTTTTAGATTAGACAGCGTCCCTGCATTATTCTTAAGCCATTCATTTCCTTTTGTCAAACTGTATTGGTAATTATCACTAGCTGTGCCAGTACTACAGTTATGTCGTTGTAAAGAGTCTGCTACAGCAATGATACATTTACCAAAACCAGATTGATTTATTTTATCTATTGTTGCAGAAATTTTTTCTCCCTCATGATATTCTTTTCCCACACTGATAAGTAGAAGCACTGTCTTATCTATATAATGATTAGCTTTAAATTTACCTTGTGCTTGTAATGAAACTTTGTACATTTCTCAACTCCAATAAACTAACGGATCATTTTCAGATATCACTCCAATAAAAGAACTAAGCGTTATACGATCTTGCTCTTTAACTGGGCGAACGGCATGGATGAAACGAGGATTTAATATTATTAAATCACGTAGTTTTGGTTTTATTACTAAATCAGGTGTAGGCATATCGTGGCGATTAATACCATAATGCCGTGTTCCTTTCAGGCGTTCATACTCTAAAGCACTAGGTTGAATGTTCCACATTTCGAGTTCTCCACCGTGATCAGGAACCTGCATGTAGATATTGGCGGAAAGTTGGTATTGTAATGTCCAATCAGTATCAGGAGGAAGTGTCCATTCTAAACTATCAATATGAGGTTCAAGATCAACATTTGGAGTAAGATAACGGCAAACACCGACAAAACATTTTTGTTTTTTAACCGATAATAAATGAGCACCTTCTGGCCAAATATCATCTAATAATGTTCTGAAATGCTCTATTGGTGAAGCTAATTCACCAAATATATCACGTATCCGTTGGATGTTTTTTATTGCTTGTTGGTGATATTCTTGCCTTGTCTCGTCTGTCTTTATCTCAGCATAAGCTATACCAAGTCGAGTAAACTCACGAGCATGTCCGAGAGCGCCTTTATCCTGATGAAGGAATAATTTTTCTTTTGCTCTCTCAGTGGCTGAAATTTGAACAAAATTAGGTATCCTTATCGCTAAAGCATCCCCAGTACATAGTGAACATAGGTGGTTACCTGTTAGGGACTTCACATCAACTTCTATTACTTTGCCCATACTATCTCCTTATGAAAACGGAGAAAATAATATTAAACAAACATTAAACCAAAATTAAACAAAGAACATTTTATTTATAACTTTTTATTAAAAACAAAAATAACAGGGAGTTAAAATAAAAAAATTTATTTTTCTTTGAGTTATGGTGAATTACTTTATATTGTTTAAAAATTTCATTATGTTGTTTAACTTTGAGAAAGTGATAAGTTTAATAATTTATTTAATCATGATTTACGATTTTAAAAACTTATTTTAGTGGCCTTGTTGGATTTACCTCAATGTAAAATCAAGTGTCAGCATGACATTAGGCTCTATACCCGTTGGTATGGAGCCAACTGAATTGGCATGATTGATAGCATCGAGGGCGGCATTATCCAGTGTGCTATTGCCGGAGGAATTCACTACTTTGGCAGCGGTTAATGTGCCATCATCCAGCAGGGTAAAGTTAACTGTGACTATACCTTGTTGTTTCATCCTCTTTGCTTTGCGGGGATAGCGTTTATGGCGTTCAATTTCTTGCCGCAGTCTTGCATAGTAGTTGTCCACTTCGCTATTTCCTTGCCCCACCAAAGGTTTTGATGTTGCCGCGTGGCTCATACTGCCTTCTGAATTAACCTGATCGCTACCGTGCGTTGCCTGTTCTGTCTGATTGTCTTTCTGTACCTGCGGTGATTGGGTGGGTTTCTTTGCTGCCACTTTTTGCGGTTTTTCTTTCTGCTGCTTTTGGCGTTTCTTAGGTTTATCGGCTTCTGGCGGTTTTGCTATCTTATTTTCAGGGTGAATGGCTTTATCCAGTACGAGTTCCGGTTTTGTTGATGATTCCGGTGCCGTCAAAAGTGGGGAGGGAGGAGAAACAGGCTCCGGCTTGTTTTCCCACGATGGGGCGGCAACCATCGTTATAGATAGCCCCATAGTAGAAGCGTTATTGTTGATATGAGGTGCCGTGTCATCATCATATGAAGCATGTCGGTTAAACAGCCATATCAGACTGGTATGCAATAAAATAGCGATCAGGATACCACCCAGCACTCTCCTTCTGGGCATCAGTGGAAAACAGATGGCTGGATTATCTAATATGGCTGTGTTGGTCATACGATCCTCGAATCAAGTCTCTAAAACTGGCTGGTCAGGCTGAGTTTAAAGGTTCTGCCCGGTGCTGGAATCATCGAACGCGTTAGCGGATCGAGATAATAGCGGTTGGTGAGGTTTGTGCCAGTCAACTCTACGGAGATAGCCGGAGTGATTTGATAGCTGATATAGGCATCAACCGTAAACACCGGATTCCAGCGCATTGGGTTATTGGATTGCCCCTCATAAATATCGGGCAAGGCACTCATCAGCCATTTTTCATCTTTGTTTTCAGCTTTGCTGTGATAGAGCATTCGGCTGCCTAGCTCCAGTTTTTCATCAAACAGGCGGCCGCCGACGGACAGGTTAGCTGAGTATTTAGGCTGGATAGAGGTGCGTAAAAAACCGCCGGGGAAACCGCCGTCAATACATTCAGGTATGCCATAACGATTATGGGAATCCAGTCTCATGGCCGAGTTACTGTCACATACCTTATTTTTCATGTTGTAAACCAACCCCATCTCGGCAAAGAAGCCACCGTTGTCATAACGTGCCTGGAGTTCCAAACCTGCCAGTTTCTGTTTGTCCAATTGAGAGAATTTATAGGTACTGTCCCTGTCGAACACATTCTCAATGAGGGTGTTGTAATAGGAAAGTTTGATATCGGCATGGCGTTCAGCGTCGACTAATTGGCTGAAATCGTAGACTAAGCCGACTTCCGCAGTTTTGGCACGCTCAGGCTTGAACTTATAACCTATTTGGTTGGTTTTAGAGCCTGAAAAACCGACGGTATCTTCAAAAATACTGGGCATTCTTACCGCTTCGGCATAGCGGGCGTAGATACGGAAATCGTCAGTGACATAGGCTGTAGCAGAGAAAGTGGGTGCCCAAGCGTGATCCTTACGTTTTGGAGCAGGTTCCCAGGGATCGTTAACATCAGGGCCAGGTACGCCATTAGCGTCAGCTACCGCATCGTATTCATATTTATAGACTTCTTTGCCGCTTATTGGATCAATAACCTTTTCATTCATGTCTAATTGGCCATTGAAATAGGGGTTACCGCTTTTACTGAGCTTGCCATTGCTAGGATCGTATTTCCAAGTGAATTTTTCATTAACCATGTCACGCTTTAGGCCATCACGTGAATCAATACGAGATGTCTCAACCACAGGGTATTCAGTTTGGAGTTTACTCATAAACGCAAGCCTCTCTGCGCGGTTCATTTTCAAGATGTTATTTGATTTTATAAATTGTTTTCTTTTTCTCTCCATATTAGCTTCTGTTTCGGTTATTGTTCGCCAATAACTCATTTCATGGCCAATGGTTTCCCGTTGTTTCTGATAATTGTTATCTCTTACGACACGCCGTTCATTAAGCAAATCATCTTGGGACCAATAAGAAACACGTTTGGCTCCAGCATTCAACTCCAGCCATGAAGCGGGCTGCCAGTTAAAGTTAAAGGCGAGATTGATTTCCTGACGTTGTCCTTTCCGTGCCGGTGACTGGAAGAAATATAGGTTAGTTGAATTATAATTATCATTGGAATCGAGGCGTTCCCGTTGGAAATTCCCCATTAAGGTCAACTCTAAGCTCGGGTGTAGGGTAAATTTATTGGAAAGATCGACACCCCAACGATTGTTTTGAGAATGGGTGAGAGCGGTATTGATCAATGTGCCATCGATATTGGCGTTTCTGCGGCGTTCATGATCATCTTCCCAACGCCAGTCTCTGTCGACAGGGGAGCGCGGATATCCTCCGGCGGTGTTGGTATTGCTGGTGGTGCGAGTTGTCCACAGGTTCATGTCGAAGTCGATATAGGGGTTATTCTCAGGCTGCCATTTATAGCTCAGGTTGGCTGCTTGCTGATGAACTTTCGCTAATGGCCATTGAGGAACTTTATTTTCTTCGGGTATAATCCAGCCCAGGCGTGAAGGCATAATATCGCCGAACTCCATGCGCGTATTGCGAAAGCCCAATAGTAATGTTTGATTATGGGTGAAACGCCAACTGTTTTTGATTAATACAGAGCGCATTTCACTGGAAGTGTTGGGAACTTCATTACCGGGGCGATAGATACGAGCAGCAAAAGGCAGATAGGGGTCCAGCGTTGTCCTGACATTCTTCATGAGTTCCCTGTCGTTTTCCGTAATGGGTTCATCATAACGATGGGCGCCCCCTTTTCCGGCAAAATAGTTACCCTGACGACGGTATGCATAGGCCAGCATTAGGTCAAAATATTCCTGCCGTGTTCCTAATGCGAGACGAAAGGCATTATCTTTGAAGCCAAACAGTTTATTGTCTTTCGATGAATGAGGCGTAATCTGCAACTCTGGATCGGTTTCAATCTTATTTTGGATAAAATCAGGAATATCGCGGTAGTCCTGCCCCAATGGTAGGGACGGTGTACGCTCTCTCACTGAGTTACTACTGGTTTCCAGCTTAGTATTGATGCCGAAAGTTTCTCCTTTCGGCACTACATCATCAATGGTCAATGTTTTGATGGATACTGCACCACCGATAGATCCTTTAACTCTACGGTTTAGAGAAGGGCCTTTTTCGATTTCAATGCTACTGATTAGGTTTGGATCGATGTAATTACGGTTATTGGCGCCATTATAACCACGCCCGACGGTAATCGCCTGTTCTGTACCATCAATGGTGACGGGAATTCGCCCTTGTCCCTGAACGCCACGGATATTGATATCCAGAGCACCACTATTGCGGGAATCACCGCTATATACACCGACAGCACCTTTAATTAAATCGGCGGGAGAAGCACCCTTGTAGCGCTCTATCTGTTCTTTGCCAATATATATATTGGCGATATCCTTGTCATAGACTGCATCGTAACCTTCTTCATCTTTATCGCTGTTATCCGTGACACGGATCTTGCCCAGATCCGTCTTGCTGTTTGAGGTGGTGCCCGTAGGTTTGGATTCGGCAAACAGGGGGGGGGCAGCCAGTGACAATGCCAGTGACAATGCAATTGTGATGGGGGTGAACTGGGTTCTAACTCGGTATGCCATTGATGCCTCCATTTTGATTAAAAATATTTTTCCAGCCTGATCAGCACTTCGTTTTTGTTATAGCTGTACATCCAACTCACATTGCTGTGATTGCGTCGATGGCGGAAAGTGAAAGAAGGTGTCATGCCCCATATTTCAGCGGCGGGCACTTTAATGACAGCGCTGTAAATCTGCTCATTATCTTGCCGTGTGGCATTCAACATCGGGCTGTAAGCGCCGAAGTGACGTTTTTTCAGTGTGGCAAACAGTGAGCCGTTGATTCCGGGATAGATCTGTCCGGCAATCCCTGTCCGAATTCCCCATTGCTGGTAGCGATCCACGGCATACAGGTCGTTGTCGCGGTAAACCCAATCGCCGCCGCCAAACAGGACAACGTCTTTGCTAATGGAATGGAACAGCGTGAAGTAGGCTGAGGTAAGGCTGCCATCTTTCCGGCGGAAATTTGGCTGATGACGTAGCTGTTTGTGCTCTAATTCAACCTTCATGGCTGTTTTGGCCGTGAACGCCCATCGCCATTCTGTTTTGGCACCTACTGCACGGTAATAGGGTTCACCTGCTCGTTGTTTATATTCAAATAAGGGACCAAAAGAGAAATCGTGACTTTTGCTTTTATAGCTGTATCCGCTAACCAGCTGAAAAGTATTTTCGTTCTCAGCGTGGTAATCACGATAGTTTTCGCCATAAATCAGACCACGACCGAAAATGCCGTGATGACCGGCAAGTTGATAGCGCCGACTTAATGTTGCGTCATAAGACATGCCCCATGCTTTGATGGCCTTTGGCACCTGCCTTTTATAGAGTGCTTGCTTTATGGGATCAAAATCGTAATGGGGAGTTTCCTGATCAGGAGACATATTCACATTATCATTATAAGCGTAACCGGCTGAGAAAGAGCCGCGCCAACCGTTTCTCAGATCTATCGCTTCCAGATAGCTGTTAATATTTTTCAACACAACTTCGGGTAGTTTTTGTGCTTTATACAATCCAGTAAACAGTTGTTCAGCTTCCCGATTTTTATGATCCTCAAAATAGACGCGGGCCAGTTCCAGTTCGATACGGGGAAAATCGGGCTGTTGATTCAGAACTTGTTGATAATGATAAGCAGCGAGATCTAAATCTCCCTCAAAACGTGCCAGCCCACCCTGAGCAAAATTGACCAACATAACATCATGTTCCGGCAATTTTTGATAAGCCGCCAGAAAGCGTCTGACATCTGACCATTGTTGATGATTAATAGCCAGGAATAGCGCTTGGCCGATATCATTAATATTGTTTTCGACCTGAAACGTTTGCCCATTAATAACAATCAGTGAAGCATTATTTTCAACAAAAATAGGATCTGGCGTAATCAGGTTGGTTTCATTTTCCTGTTGATTATGCTGTGCTTCTTGCCAGATTGTTCGTGGAGTATCTTCATCGGCATAAACGGGTAGGGAGAGGCATAGCGCCACCAGTGCCGTTGATAATATTGGCATTATTCTATTGTCAGACATCGGGAAACCCGCTCACAAAACTCACGTTATTAGCAATAAAAAAACAGAGAACAGTCCAGGATGGCACTGTTCTCTGAAAAATTAACGATTACTGTTTAGGGCCACCGAAAGCGGTATTTTTGGTGTCGTCATCAGCAAATTTCGCATATCCAGCCAAACTAGATGCGTTGTCGCCAAAGAAATGACCACTGGTGCTTCCAACCAAATCATCAGTTATGGCTATACCTTCGAATTTAGCATCAGCGCCAATATTGGCACTAATATCTATTGTCATTGCGGTATTTTCCATGGAACCGACCAGCGTTTTCTCACCGAAGTCTGCGGTAAATGTACCGGCCAGAGCATTGTCACCACTGTACTGGTTAATACCTGTTATCGTGTAAGTTGCTGTACCGTCGGTTGGAATATTGGTGGTGATATCCTTGCCTGCATAGTAAACGGTATGGGTACTATCCCCGGCTTTACCGGTTTGAGACCATTCACCAAAATAAACATCCGCATTAGCAACTTTACTGAAATGGAATACACCCATCCCGCCGTGAGAGCCTGGTGCACCCGCCATTGAGATATTGTGAATACCATTGCTGTCAGCAGGAGCCATGCGAGTCAAGCCAGAAAAACCGATGAGTTTTCCTCCACCGATTGAACTGACCCCAATGCCAGGGGCACTATTCGCACCACCGTGTGAATTTGAACCTGTTTCAGTTTCACCAACCTTAACATAGGATGGTGAGCTTATTTGGCTCTGCCCAAAACCAACTTCTGCCTGAGCCTGTGCCATCAATCCCAATGTGCCTAAAGCGGCGATTAATACGTTGAACTTTTTCATCATTATCCTCGTTCGGAGTGGGGGATCCCTCGTTACCCAATCTTAAAAACGGCCTGATCTATCGCGCGAGAAAAACGTACACCGTTCAAATGATAATGTAAATGATAATTATTATTATTTGTTTCACTAATGATAGGGTTTATTAGTCAATATCTTTTTTTATTTTATTGATTTTTATTTTATTTTTTGCATTTTGGGTAAGGTTTGATCTATCTGCTTTTTTTTTGAAAATGTGAGGTTGGTAGATTTTATTCACTGAGGTTATTTTGTTATTAACAATATAATTAGCATTAAAAAAGTTTCTAATGTAATTAAATTGATGGGAGTTGTTTTATTGCTCATATCATTAAATAAAATTAATGAATGTATTTTATAGGGGGAAATATTCATCTCCTGTTGTGGAAAATAATGAGTTATGGTGAAATTTGAGCGCAAAGAACCAAGCAAATAAATGTTTACCCATATCTTTATTTTCTGCGTAGCAGGAAGCTGCTATCTAAAAGAATAAAGGGTATATCAGTTTTCATATATCTATCTGGCTGAAAAAAGCCTAATTGGAGATGCATTATGGAAGCAAAAATCATTATTCAGTCTGCTGAAGAAAGGACAGATCTTGGTGATGAGGTAGAGGAGCTTATTGATAACAATTGGCCTCTGTTTATGAATTATGATGCAGTCGCTGAACAACACTGGCATAAATTATATGAGCCTGGTTTTAGTCACTTTCAAAAATTTGCCATTCTGCAACAGGGAAAAGAAGAGCGTCTTATTGGCTTACTGAACTCAATTCCTTTTCCTTGGGAAAATCATTCGTTAGATCAATTACCTGATGAAGGATGGGATGCGGTATTTGATGCGGGTGGGAGAGCTAAAGGAAAGGAGCAAGCCAATCTGGTTTCTGCCCTGAGTGTGACGGTTGATCCTGCATTTCGAGGGCAAAATATTCCGGCTTTATTGATTAACAGCTTGAAACAGACTGCCAGAGATGAGCGGTTGCAGGGGCTGGTTGTGCCTGTCAGGCCGAGTCTGAAAAGCCAATATCCCCTGCAAGACTTCATCGAATATTGCGGGTGGAAAAATGACAAAGGTGAACCGTTTGATCCGTGGGTTCGTACCCATTGCCGATTAGGTGCCAAAATCATCAAACCTGCCCTGCGCTCCATGGATATTTACGGCACTGTGGATCAGTGGCAGGAATGGACAGGCATGAAGTTTCCGCAAAGCGGGGAATACGTCATTCCAGGTGGCCTTGTGCCATTAGTGGTAGATGTTGAAAAGCAAATGGCTTATTACATTGAGCCTAATTTGTGGATGTACCACAGTCTGGATTAAAAATATTTCTCTAACTGTATCTGTACTTTGTTTTTATCATAACTGTACAACCAGCTCACATTACTGTGATTGTGGCGATGGCGGAAAGTGAAAGAAGGGGTCATTCCCAATATCTTCGCCGCAGGGAATTTAATGGCAGCAGTATAGATCTGCTCATTATCTTGACGTCTGGCACCTAATAACGGGCTGTAAGCGCCGAAGCGTTGTTGCCTCAGTGTGACAAACAGCGAGCCATTAATATGGGGATAGATTTGTCCTGCTATTCCCGCATTGACTCCCCATTGTTGATAACGAGATGTTGGTTGTCGATTATGCTGATAGCTCCAGTTGCCACCACCAAACAGAATTAATTTTTCACTGATGGCGTGAGACAGGCTGAGATAGGCTGAGGAAAGTTCGCTATCTTTCCAACTGTAAAGCGGTCTGTAACTTAATTTTTTATGTCCAAGTTCAGCATAGAGAGTGGTATCTTCACTGACTGCCCACTGCCATTCCATTTTAGCGCCGATGGCATGGTATCCGGTATTTTCTGCATACTGTTGATATTCAAACAGAGGGCCAAAGGAGAAATCCTGTTTTTTGCTTTTATAACTGTAGCCACTGAACAGCTGGAACATATTTTTATTTTCGTCATGGTCATTGCGATAATTTTCACCATATATCAGACCACGGCCAAAAACGCCGTGATGACCGGCAAGTTGGTAACGTCGGTTTAAGGTTGCGTTGTAAGTTCCCCCCCATGCTTTGATAGGCTTAGGCACTTTCCGTTCAACGACGCACGTTCCCTCTTTGTAAAACAGGCAGATCGGTTTTTGGTTTGGTGACATATTAATATTGTCGTCATAGATATAGCCTAATGAAAACGAACCGTTCCAGCCATTTCTTTGGGTTACTGCCGCCAGATAACTATCGATATTCTTCAATACCATTTCTGGTAACTGATATTGTTCACTGATTTCTTTAAATAATTGCGCGGATTCTTGGTTTTTGTGATCTTCAAAATAAAGACGAGCCAGTTCCAGTTTAATGCGGGTAAAATTCGGTTTTTGACGTAGGATTTTTTGATAATAAGAGGTAGCAAGTGCTAAATTCCCTTCAATACGAGACAAGCCGCCCCGGGCAAAATCAATGAGAAACGGATCATACCCGGGAATTTTTTGATAAATCGGCATAAGACGTCTGACGTCTTGCCATTGCTGATAATTAATGGCAAGGTACAGCGCTTGACTGATCTTCTTAAGATTATTTGCACCCTTAAGTTCTTGTCCTGGAATGACGGGCAATGAGGTGCCCTCTTTTGTAGAGATAGCATTTGGTATAATTAAACTGGCTTCATTTCTCTGTTGGGTGTGTTGTTGATGATATCGTGCTTCTTGCCAAATTTTGTGCTTAATATCCTCATTGGCACAAACTGCTGGGGAGAGAAATGAGTTCAGAATGAATATTAGCAATATGAGTAATATGGGAAATATTCTCTTTTCAATCATTTTTTTTTGGTCAGACATAGCGAAACCCGCTTTATCAGGTCCCTATTTATTTGAAATAAACAGCTTGAAATAAACAGTTTGAAATAAACAATTTGAAAATAAATAGGGTAAAGAATATGAAAAGGAAAAACAGTGCCTGAATGACACTGTTTTCTGAGGAATTAATCATTAATCTTTAGCACCGCCGAAAGCAGTATCTTTGTTTCTGTCGCTATCAAATTTGGCATACCCTGCCAGAGCGGAGGCGGAATTACCGAAGAATTTTCCATCAGTCACCCCATTAGTACTACCGTTGGCTGTGGCTTTACCTGAAAATCCGCCATTGCCATTGATATTGGCATCGATACCAATATTGAGTGAATTATTGCTCAGTGAACCATTCAATTTTTTGGTCCCGAAGTCTGCGACGAGTTTGCCGGAGAGGAGATTCTTGCCGCTATACTGGCTCAGGCCTTTTACCGTATAGGTTGCAGAGCCACCCGTTGGCAGATTGGTTGTCACATCTTTGCCTACGTAAAAAACAGTATGAGTAACATCTGATTTATCGGGTGTTTTTTGTGCCCATTCGCCAAAGTAAACTTCTGTATTGGGAACCTGACCGATATCGATATACTGATCCTCAGCACCACATGCTGCCTGAGTCACTTCGTAATGATAGATGCCATTACTATCGAGCGTGGCCTTCTTTTTCAGTGCGGAGGTAGGAAATAATCTGCCTTTTAGTGTAGGCAACGTGATGCCCAGGGCAGGTTCACCTTGTACCTCTCCGATTACAATATGTGGGTCGGTTTCTTGCTGGCTTATACCATACCCAACTTTTGCCTGAACCTGTGTAGTCGTAAATCCGAGAACGCCTAATATGGCGATTACTATATTGACCTTTTTCATAAGCAGCCTCACAGCGTGTTGAATGTCTTGTTATCCTGTTATAAGAGAGTCCATAATTTTTGAAAATTTTGCGCAAAAAACATACAGAAAATAAAATGTATACTGGATAAATAGTGGTGTAAATAATAAGTTATTATTATGTTTTATGTTCGTTAATATTCATTGCTTGCGCAAATTAAGTTTTACGCAAATCAGAATCTAATGATTTGAAATAAAAGGTAAGAGTAGTAAAAAAGATGAAGAAAAAAACAGTGCCTAAATGGCACTGTTTTCTGAGGAATTAATCATTAATCTTTAGCACCGCCGAAAGCAGTATCTTTGTTTCTGTCGCTATCAAATTTGGCATACCCTGCCAGAGCGGAGGCGGAATTACCGAAGAATTTTCCATCAGTCACCCCATTAGTACTACCGTTGGCTGTGGCTTTACCTGAAAATCCGCCATTGCCATTGATATTGGCATCGATACCAATATTGAGTGAATTATTGCTCAGTGAACCATTCAATTTTTTGGTCCCGAAGTCTGCGGCGAGTTTGCCGGAGAGGAGATTCTTGCCGCTATACTGGCTCAGGCCTTTTACCGTATAGGTTGCAGAGCCTCCCGTTGGCAGATTGGTTGTCACATCTTTACCTGCGTAAAAAACAGTATGAGTAACATCTGATTTATCGGGTGTTTTTTGTGCCCATTCGCCAAAGTAAACTTCTGTATTGGGAACCTGACCGATATCGATATATTGGTTCTCTATTTTAAATATTTTACCATTTAATTCAAAGTGATAGATTCCATTATTATCGAGCGTGGCGGACTTTTTCAGTTCGGAGGCAGGCAGTAATTTATTTTTTACTATAGGCAAAGTAATACCTAGGGCAGGTTCACCTTTTACCTCTCCGACTATAAGATGTGGGTCGGTTTCTTGCTGGCTTATACCATACCCAACTTTTGCCTGAACCTGTGTAGTCGTAAATCCGAGAACACCTAATATAGCGATTAATATTTTGACTTTTTTCATGGGAAGCCTCACAGAATATTGAATATTTGATTATCCCGTCATTAAGAACGTCCTGAACTTTTTGTGTGAAAAACGTGCGCAAAAAATGCACAGCAAATAAAATGTATGCTGGATGAATAGCGCTGTAAATCATAAGTTATTGTTATGTTTCTTATTTGTTTAATTTTATTGTTTGCGCAAATTAGAGATAACTTAATTGAAATTACGTTATTTTTTGAGGATGGAATAAATTTATGGATTCCAATTAATCTACCAATCGTTGAGTATGGGTATACACTGTAGCCCTTCCTGGTTTACAAAATCCGATCAACGTCAGATTACATTCCTGTGCGACCTCAATGGCGAGTGAGGTTGCGGCAGAAACGGCAAATAAAATTTCGACCCCGCAGTTAGCTGATTTTTGCACCATCTCATAACTGGCACGGCTGGAGACCAACACAGCGCCTTGTTGCCAGCCTGTTTTTGCCCGCATTCCCAGCAACTTGTCCAGTGCAACATGGCGCCCAACATCTTCGCAGCCACCAAGTAATTTGCCCTCTGGGTCAATCCAACCCGCCGCATGGGTACAGCCAGTGAGCGCGCCGATTTCCTGAACATGCGGTAATTGGGTAAGTGCAATATCAAGGTAAGAGAGTGAAAACGTTTGGGTGAAAGGCAGAGGTGTCATTGGGCGAAAGATCTCTGCGAGTTGTTCTGTGCCACAAATACCGCAACCTGTTCTCCCAGCCATATTGCGTCGGCGCTCTTTTAATCCCGCAAAACGGCGGCTGGAAAGCTCAATGTGTAGTTCAATGCCGCCGTGGCAGTTAACTATCGAATCAATCCCCCGAATTTCCTGTGGAGACGTGATGATCCCTTCTGACAAGGAAAACCCGATAGCAAAATGATCGAGATCTTTCGGGCTGGTCATCATCACGACATGGGAAATACCATTGTAAATCAATGCAACAGGTACTTCCTCAGCGACCCAATCCGGCGTTGGACTGCCCAATGGGGCGCTTTGTTTGGCATTTTTTTGTTGTACATTGGTGCGAGAAACACCCCTGATTCTCTCCATAGTTAACTCATTTTCCGGCCTTTTATTTTTCATCAATGAATTCCCCAGTAGTTTGATTCATAATACTGTTTGTGTGGATAATATATTACCAACCCGTGTCCTGATAAGAAGCAAATACACCCACGGAATTCCTGTTAGGCGGTGTGTTAATGAGTAATCAATGGCAGCGAATAAGCTGGAATAAAGTCTTCGATCGTATCGCGAGATTGATGAAACAACTGCCAGCGGTTGTTGGATTTTCACCAGAAGCTGGACGCCGGAAGGTAACCAGATGGCGCGCCGTGACAATGCTGCTCCATCCGGTATGGGTAAAATGCATTGGGTTGGGCCTGGCCACTGAACCGTCGCATCCTGTATAACCGTGCATCTGCCGATCCACAGGGTAATCCGTGGGATCCTAAACGCCAGTTGATTGCATGGGATGGCGATAAATGAAGCGGGGTAGATATTCCTGATTACAGCAACGCGGCTCCGGGAAGGGATGTCGGGCCATTTATCATGCAGCCAGAAGGAATGGGGCGTCTGTTTGCCATCGACAAAATGGCAGAAGGCCCATTCCCTGAGCATTACGAACCATTTGAAACACCGTTAGGAACCAACCAGCTGCATCCAAATGTGGATTTCTAATCCGGGGCACCACTTCAGATTCCAGTGAAGTCCAGCCCAGTCAAACAATTTCTGTCAAATCCAGCAAAATCAACACCTTTTCTTATTTTTACGTCCAGTTTCGTCTGTTGCAATCAAGATGCAGCGGAGGGCATAAATCGGGGCACCTACCATTCGATTACAGAAATGCCCTTAATAATGAAACTAAACGCACGACAAATCGAAACCACAAAACCCAAAGAAAAAACCTACAAACTCGCCGATGGCGGCGGTCTCTAGATCGTTTGGTGTTCGGTGTCTATCCGGCAGTATCGTTAGCCGATGCGCGCGCAAAGCGGGATGAAGCCAGGAAACGGATGGCACAGATTGTCGCCGGGCAATCGCCCTATCTGACGACAAAAGGGTTGCATTGCCCTAATCAGCGGTTGTTGCCCGATAATTCGGCAGTGTTGGCACTGACAACACTGGATGCAGGTAATTTACTTTTTGTTGCAAAAGCCGTTCGGGAACGTTGGCTGGACATAAAAATCATTATTGCAGCCGATAATGATTGGCACAGCCCGGCGAACTGGATAAAAACGGAAAACCAAAAGTGAATATAGGTAAACTCTCAGCCGAAAAAGCCGCTCTTGCAGTTAATGGCTGGATCACATTGCCACCTACAGAACATAAAGCTAACTGGGATGATTATCGCCAGCAATATGGCATTGAGGTAACAAAGCAGGCATTTTGTGAGGACTTATTTCAGGTAAGGGAACCGATGAACAATTATGCAATAGAAACCCGTCGTTATGGTAATGTAGAAAGCATTAATCCAAATCGCAAAATAACATTACCACTATCAATCGGCTCAGAAGGCTTTGATGCTCAGTTAGATTACGTTGTTAAAGGCGTTATTCCGGCACACGGGGCAAGCGGATCATACAAGAGTTTTCTGGCGGGCGCATGGGGCTGTCATATTGCCACGGGTAAATCATGGGCTGGGAAAGCCGTTGCTCAGGGTTCCGTGCTGTACGTTGTCAGTGAGGGCGGGATCGGCGTACCACGGCGCATCAAAGCATGGGAAATCGTTAATGGTCAGGTAGTTAAAAATATGTATCTGATCAATCCCCCGGTATTTCTGGCCTCGCAAGCCGAAGTGAATGAGCTGGTGATCGCCGCCCAGCAGGTTGAGTCTGAAACAGGCGAACCGGTACGCCTGATTATTCTGGACACCCTCGCCCGCTGTTTTGGTGGTGCGGATGAGAATGATTCTAAAGATATGGGCGCGTTTGTCCGGGGCTGTGACGAGCTGAAAGCCAAAACAGGCGCAAGCATTCTCGTGGTTCACCATTCCGGCAAAGATGAAAGTAAAGGTTGCAAGGGGTTCCAGTGCTTTAATCAGAATAATGAAGATTAAAAAGTGAGTAAAAAAGTGAGGAGCACTAACCACATTGATTTTTAAGGGTAAAAATCTCAATTCCTCACCTTTTTTGCAGTGAGGAAAATAAAAAGTGAGGAGAAAAATAAGGAATGGGTGAGGCGCTAAAATGTTAACAGCAAATACTGATGCATGAATAAGGGGACAAGCGCAGCGCGTCAGTGGCGCTCTGAATAGACAAACAAGCTGATTAAGCGAGAAATTCATTCTTTTTGGTGGGCAATTAATTTAGCACTATAGACCATGTGCATACATCTTGTTGTGTATTTTGTAATCACTCATGCGTTTATTCAGTTAATTATTTATAAACAATGATTCTTAACCTTTTTTATTTTCATTCTTGATGGTATTTATTTATATAAAAGTTATTGATCTTATTTAAATCATTTATTGTCAACATAATGAAAGCAGAATATTATTACAGTGTTATTTAATCTAAAATATGAATGTCATTCTGATTTTGTATGTTGTTTTTGATGTATTTAATTCACGTTGAATGACTGTTTATTTTTTTTATGATTATTTCATTCTAGTATAACACTCATTCTCATATCAGTTGACTAGTTGTTTATGAAAAACAAAACTTATTCTTTATTATTTATTGTGTTAATGGCTTTTCTTTCTATGGGAGGATTAATCTCATCAGATATATTTCTTCCTGCCTTAAGTAAAATGGGGATTTATTACAACGTTAGTGAATCTAATGTACAAAGTGCGATAGCTATATTTTTATTTTCTATAGCCTTTTCTCAACTTATTTATGGTCCATTGAGTGATTGTTTAGGAAGAAAAAAAATTCTCCTTTCGGGGATTATTATATGGTTGATTTCTACTATTTGTATTTTCTACAGCACACATATTAGTGAATTGTTGCTATTGCGTTTATTTCAAGGAATAGGAGCTTGCGCCGGTATTACATTAAGTCGTGCCATCATTAATGATTTAATGGATAAGGAAGAGGCTGCGAGCTTGTATCTAATCATTTTTCCTTTTGTTGGAATGTCACCAGCAGTAGCACCAATGATCGGCGGAGTACTTAATGAACATTATGGCTGGAAAGCTTGTTTCTTATTTCTGACTTTATTTATAGCAGTCACGCTTATATTGAGTTTACTGGTATTAAAAGAATCACTACCTGTAGAAAAACGTCAAAAATTGAATGTTAGGAGTGTATTTAACAATACTTATTACGTACTAATAAATAAAGAGTTTCTCTACTATGCAGCAATACCTTGTTTTGCTTATGCCGCATACTTTTCTTATTTGATAGAATCACCTTTTATTCTTACAACTATGGGATTACCAGAGAAATATATTGGCTACACTTATATCACACTCTCTTTGAGTTATGTATTAGGTAATATGATAGCTAAGAAATTAAGCCGTCAACGAAGTTTGAGAAAAACGATCTCCCGTGGTTATATATTCTTTACCGTTGGAGGAATTGCTTTCACAATACAAATGTTTTTAAGTCCTTTTCCATTGTTAACCTCAGTGATAACAATAGCAATATTGACTTTCGGCAATGGTTTTTTACTACCACTTGGTACGGCATCGGCAATCGCTACGAATGCACAAGTTGCAGGAACTGCTTCTGGTGTGATGGGAACATTACAATTGGGCAGTGCAGGATTAGCATCACTCCTTATCGGTTATATATCTCACCATGATCCCATGAAAGTGGCAATGATTATCACCATTATTACTCTTATCGGTAGTTCAATTTATTTAATTGGTGATAAAGAAATAAAAGTTAAATTAAGAAGGAATAAAAATGGTTAACAATATAGATGTAACACTACGGGATGGTGGATATCTGAATAATTTTAATTTTACAAAAGAATACGCGATAAATCATGTTAAGACATTGCTCAAAGGTGGTGTGGAGTGGTTCGAAATTGGTTATCGTAATGGTTCTTTTAAACCTATACCAAATATTGGCCTAACAGGTATATCCCCAGACAGTTACATTAGTGATATTCATCAAATGGTGCCTAAGGCAAAGTTGGTCGTTATTGCACACCCACACAATATTAATGTTCATGATATTCATGCAATGAAGGCGAATGGTATTAGTTTACTTAGACTAACGCGATGCTCGACTTT